>CALBHI010000352.1 GCA_937894535.1 uncultured Verrucomicrobiota bacterium | reverse complement strand
TTTGTTGGAGTTGTTTTCGTGCAGTCACGACATTGCCAGCGCGCGGTTGCCAGTGTCCGGCCGGGTGTGTTAGCGTTTTGGCCTTATGGAATCCACGATGAAGACGCCGTTGTTTGATGTGCATGTGGCGCTGGGTGCGCGCATGGCGCCGTTTGGCGGGTGGGACATGCCGATCCAGTACGAGGGCATCCTGGCCGAACACCAGCATACCCGTTCGGTGTGCGGCCTGTTCGATATCTGCCACATGGGTGAATTCGAGTTGTCCGGCCCGACCGCCGAGGCGGACCTGGAGCGCCTGCTGACCCAGTCGGTGAAATCGATCGCGATCGGCCAGTGCAAGTACGGTTTCCTGCTGAACGACAAGGGCGGAGTGATCGATGACCTGACCTGCTACCGCCTGGCCGCCGACCAGTTCATGCTGGTGGTGAATGCGGGCACCCGCGCGGGCGATGCCGAGTGGATCGCCAACCGCGTGTCGCCCGCCACCCGCTTCCAGGACATCTCGGCCTGGACCGGCAAGCTCGACATCCAGGGCCCGCAGTCGCGCGCCTGCCTCGAGGAGGCCCTCGGCACGCCGATCCCCGACCTGAAGTATTTCCACTTCACCCGCATGACCCTGTTCGGCCAGAACTGCCTGCTCAGCCGCACCGGCTACACCGGCGAGTGGGGGTACGAATTGTACATGCCGATCGAAGCGACGCGGATGTTCTGGGACAAGTGCCTGGCCGCCGGGCGCATGAAGCCGGTCGGCCTCGGGGCGCGCGATACGTTGCGCCTTGAAGTCGGGTATCCGCTCTATGGCCATGAACTGAACGAGCACCAGTCCCCGGTGGCCGCGTTCGGGAAAAACTTCATCGAGACCGGCAAGGATTTCATCGGCCGCTCGGGCGTGATGATCGACCTGGAAAAAGGCACGCCGCGCGTGCTGGCCGGGTTGACCCTGGGTTCGAAACGGGCCGCCCGCGCTGACGACGTGATCGTGGCTGGAGGCAAAACGATCGGCGTGGTGACCAGCGGGTCGCTCGCCCCGAGCCTCGGTGTCGCGGTGGCCCTGGCCTACCTCGACCGCGATCAGGCCCAACCGGGCCACGTGGTCGAAGTCGAGGTCAAGGGAACGCGCCTGCCCGCCACGGTGACGCCCCTGCCGTTCTACAAACAGGGCACGGCGCGCAAGAAGGCCGGCTGATTCGAATCGGTTGCGTTTCCTTGCTTCGTGTGAAGCCGCGGTTGCCGCCCCGGTTACTGCTTGGTCGCGGAGAAGGTGCCGGAGAAGGTGCCGGGCACGCCGAACTGGTCGTAGTTGCCGGTGATCGTGCCGATGATGCGCGAGCCGTTGACCACGGTGCCGCTGTAGACCACGGTGCCGGTCAATCCTTCTTGTGAACCGGTGACGTCGGCGACCAGCGAGAACTCGTTGCCGGACAGGGTGCCGGTGAGCGAACGGCCCGGCGACAGGGTGTCGGAGAAAATCTTGCCCGACGAATCGATCACGAACGTGGCCGAGGTGGTCTCGCACTGCGTTCCGCCCGCCGCACTGCGGCACAAGGTCGAGTTGCCGGCATAGTTGCCGGCGTTGGTCACGGTGTTGCCGCCACCGCCACCCCCGCCACCGCCTCCGTCATCATCATCGGAACCGCCGCTGTCGGACAGGAAGTAGGCTCCCGCGGCGATGGCGGCTGCGCCACCGGCAATCAGGCCGATGGTCAGGGCGGATGAGCCCTCCTCTTGCGCCGGGGCAGCCGATGCCTTGCCGCCCGTTGCGGTTCCCCCACGGGCCGCCGGAGCCGCATCCGGATTTTTGAACTTCACATCGTACCAGGGCGTTTCCTCGATCGTGCCTTCCTTATCCTGCGCCTCGATGTAGTACGATACATGTTCAACGCCCGAGAGGAGGCCGGATTCGATGGTGCCGACATAGGTGTCCATGCCGGATGAAACCATGATCACGCGGAATGGGGCGGCGTCGCGGAACAGGGCGTAGTACAGGGTGACGCTGTCGATGCCGCCGACACCGCCGGCGATGCGCGCCTTCAGGGTCAATGACTGGCCTTTGACCGCCCAGGTCACCGGGGTGTGGTTGATCTTGATCGGTCCGCCCTTGTCGGCCCGTACCGGCGCGGGAACCACCAGCATCGCGGTCAAGGCGACAGCTACCACCTGCATCCATCCTTGTTTCATAACGTCCTTTTCACCCTTGGTTACATTCCGTGAATCGTTGCTGCCGTTCAGCCGTTGCGCAGCGCCGCGGCCGGCGATAATCCTGCCGCCAGGCGGGCCGGAGCGAAGGAGAACACGCTGCCGATGACAATAGAGACAATTGCGGGAATGACAAAGGTAAAAAAATCGCGCTGCAGGGGCAGGGGGACGCGCCCGTCGAGCACGGCAAGCAAGGCTGCGGCGAGGGCCGTGCCTGCCACTGCGGCCGCTCCGGTGATGGCGATCGATTCCGCCACGAACAACCGAGCCACATCGCGGCGGGTCGCCCCAAGCGAGCGCCGCAGGCCGATCTCCGGGATCCGTTGCCGCACGTCGGCGAGCATCAGGCTCATCAAGGTCGTTCCCCCCAGCAGCAGGCACAACAGGGCGATGCTGCCGGCGGTAAGGCCGATGATCCGTTGCCATGAACGGATTCCCGCGAGCAGGCTGTCCGGGGTGATCCACCGCGGTTGCCAGGCCCGCCAGGCCGGGTCGGCGGCGAGGGCTTCGAGTTGTGCCGTGAAGGACGGCGAAGCCCCGTCGGGCGGGGCGCGCAGGAACAGGGCGGCCCCACCCGGATCAAGCGGCATGCGCTGTCGCTCGGCGGCGGCGAACGGGATCAGGACCAGGGCCTCTCCGCCGGCATGTTTCGCCGATCCATCCGGCACGCCCGCAGCTTCGCGGATAATACCGATGACGGTGTAGGGCTGGTCGCCGATACGGCCGACCGATCCGACGCCGGAACCGCCCGTCCGTCGTGCCGCATCGGTCAGAACGGCAACGCGCGCGCCGTTGGTTTCGTCGAGGGCATCGAACCAGCGACCTTCCTGGATGGTCCATCCGCGCACGGCCGCCAGGTCCGCCCCAACCGCCCATACCGCCGCGCCGCGCCATGGGTCCGCCTCCACGCCCATCCGCACCATCAATGCGGCAAGGCGGTCCGGTTCGGCTTCCGCCCACAAGGCGCGCCACCGGTCGAGACCGCGGTAACCACCGGCCTGTATGGCGGCCGGTTCGGGTGCGGCCGCGACGACCTGGGCTCCGAACACGGCGATCATGCGCCGGGCCTCCGCGCGCAATCCGCCGATCATCGCCAGCAGCAAGGTCAGGGTGGTCACGCCCATGGTGACGGCGAGCAGGGCCAGGGCGACCCGTGCCGGTTGGGACCGCAGGCTTTCCGCAACGTCGCGGCGCAGGCGGACGGCTTCGCTCATGGGCGCTCCTCCAGCGTGCCGTCCGTGCAATGAAACCGCCGCGTTGCGAAGGCCAGCAGGGCCTCGTTGTGGGTCACCATCAGGATGGTGAGGCCGGTGGCGTGCAGCAGCGTGAGGAAGTCTATGACCGCGCGGGTGTTGTCTTGGTCGAGGTTGCCGGTCGG
>CALBHI010000351.1 GCA_937894535.1 uncultured Verrucomicrobiota bacterium | reverse complement strand
CAACAGACCAAGTGGGCCCTGCGCGACCTGGTCGGCGAATTGCGCGGCGACCGCATCGGAATGGTCGTTTTCGCCGGCGCGAGTTACCTGCAATGCCCGCTGACCTCGGATTACGCCGCCTTCATGATGTATGTCGAGGACCTGAATGTCGGCCTGGTTCCGCGTGGCGGTTCAGCCATCGCCGATGCGCTGCGCACCGCGATGCGCTCGTTCGACCGGGCCAGCACGGCGGACCGCCTGATTGTCCTGATCTCGGACGGGGAGGATACCCAGGAGGATCCCCTCGCCCTGCTGCCCGAACTGGAGAAACAAGGCATCCGCGTCTACACCATCGGCGTCGGCAGCCCCGAGGGCGAACTGATCCCGGTGCGGGACGCTTCCGGCCGCGAAACGTTCCTGCGCGACCGCGATGGCAACATCGTGAAGACGTCGCTCCATGAAAACCTGCTCGCACGGCTGGCGCTCGGCACCGGCGGTGCCTACCTGCGTGCCCAACCCGGCCAGTTTGGTATCGAGCGCATTGTCCGCGAGGAATGGTCGAAGCTGCAGGCGGCCACCGGTGAAAGCCAGCGCATCAAAGTGCACGAGGAACGCGCCGGCTGGTTCATCGCCCTCGGCTGTCTCTGCCTGGTCATCGAGGCGGCGCGCAGCGAGCGGCGGAGGTTGAAGCCATGAAGCACCTGCTGATCTTCCTGTTCATGCTTGCCGGTGCCGCCATCCAGGCCGACGATGCGGTCGCCGTGCGCCAGTTGCGCGATGCCGTGCGCTGGTATGACCGGCAGGACTATGCCCGAGGGTTGGAACTCCTCGAGCAAGCCTTGACCAATCGTGCTTCACTGACCGAGCCGACCCGCGCCTTGCTTCACTACAACATCGGAGTTGGCCACTACCGGTTGAGCCGCCCCGAGGAGGCCGCCCGCGCCTTTCAGGCCGCCTTGCGCACCACCGACCTCGGTGTGCAACGCCGGACCTACTTCAACCTCGGCAATGCCCAGTACCAGACGGCGCGGCAGGCACTCGACGAAGGTGACATTGTCCGGGCCTTCAAGGGATTCCAGTCGGCGCAAACCAATTTCATGTCGGCCTTGCGCCTCGATCCGACGGACCGCGATGCCAAGGTGAATGTGGAACTCAGCATCCTCGGCCAGCAGCGGATCCTCGAACTGGTCGCCATGGCGATGATGCGCCTGGAGCAAGGCGCCACGATGGTGGATGCCTACCAATTCATCGAGGCAGCCCGCTGGTTCCAGGATCAGATGCCGGTCATGAGCAAGGCGCTTGAACTGGAACCCGACAAGAAGAAGGCCCTCGAGACCATGGCCGAACGTACCGCCGGGGTGGCCGAGATCCTCGTCACGCCACCGGAAGGAGCCATGCCATGAAGCGGATCATGTTCATCGTTGCCTTTTCCGGCACCCTCCTCGGTTCCGCCCTGGTGCCACGCGCCCAGGTTGCGCCGCCGGTTGACTACTTCAACCGCGGTTCCGCAACCTTCATCCGGGAGTCGCCCGAGCTGGCCTTGGCCATCGTCGCCGAGGGGCTGGTGCATTACCCCGAAGACTCGGCGCTGATCCGGCTGAAAGAACTGATCGAACGCCAACAGGAGCAGGAACAGCAGCAACAGCAGCAGCCATCTTCATCCGCATCCTCTCCGGAGCATCAACCCCCGCCGGAGGACGGGCAACCACCGGAGGAACAACCGTCCTCCCCGGATGAACAGGAAGAGGAGCAGCAGGATCAAAGCGACGGGGAAAACAAGCGGGAGCAAAACGAATCCCGCGAACAACCAACCGAACAAAAATCCGCCGGGGAGATGACCGAGGAGGAGGCGGAGATGGTGCTCGACAGTTTACGGCAGCTTGAAGAGGCTCAACGCGAACAAGTGAACCAGGAAATGATTCGGCGTTCCATGCGGAACCTGCCTCCGGTGGAAAAGGATTGGTGAGATGCGGATCGCAACCGACAACCTCCGGCAATGGCTTGCCACCCTCGCGGTGGCCCTGGCCGCGTTTACCGCGCCGGCCCAACAGGTCGTGCTGGATGTTCAACCGCGGACCCTGCGCCTCAACGAGACGGCCATGATGAAGTTGTCCTTCGTGGACGTCCCGATGCAACAGGCACCGGCTTTGCCGGACATCCCGGGCTTCCAGGTGCAGTTCGTCGGCCAGGAGACGCAATTCCAGATCATCAACGGCCGCCAGCAGCACCGGTTATCGTACAATTTCCGGCTGCAACCGCTGGCTACCGGACAGTTTCGCCTCGGCCCCTTCACCCTCACCGTGAATGGACAAAACTTCGACCTGGATGCGGTGATGATGGAGGTGCTTCCTCCCGCCCAGACGGCGGGTGATGGACAGGAAACCATCGATGACCTGGTTTTCGCCCGACTGAGCCTGCCGCGCACCGAGCTTTACCTGCAGGAGCGCTTCGATGTCGAACTGTCCTTGTATTACCGGGGCGTGCAACTCGACCGCAACATCCAGTTGCAGAACCTGCCCAGCACCGGACTGAACCTCGACGAATTCCAGGAACTCGGAGGATCGCGGGAGAACATCAACGGCGAACTCTACGAAGTGCGGCGGTTCCGCATGCGTGCGACGGCGATGACCGCCGGCACCTTCACCCTGGACCCGATGGTACGCGTGCATGTGCTGGTCCGCCGCGAGTCATCACGCGACCCGTTCATGGCCTTCGATGCCTTTTTCGGACGGTACGAAGCGCAACCTCTGGTCATTCCCGCTGAACCGTTGGCCGTCAACATCCGCCCGTTGCCAACAGACGGACGGCCCGGCAATTTCAGCGGCGCAGTCGGTCAGTTCACCATGGACCTGAAGGTGCAGCCGACCGAAGTCACGGTGGGCGATCCGATCACCCTGACCGTTACGATCACCGGCCATGGCAACCTCGACACCATCGCCATGCCGGCCATCGAATTGGGCGATGATTTCCGCCGTTACGATCCCAAGTTAATCGCCAGCGGACCACAGCAGCGGGTATTCGAGCAGGTGGTCCTGCCCCGCACCGACCAGTTGAGCACGCTGCCACCGGTTACCTTCAGCTACTTTGATCCGCAGCAGGCGGCTTACCAGACCATCGTGCGCGGGCCGCTTCCGTTGCTGGTCAAGGCCGGTGGCGCGACGCAACCGCACCTGGTTCAGGCTCCTGCCGCGGCCTCGACTTCGATCCGTCAACCGCTGGGCATCGACATCATCGGACCGAAACGGGCACCCGGCACCTGGGCGACGGCCACGGAACCGGGAGAGGCAATTGCGTGGCCATCCCCGCTGCACCTCGCACCGGTGGTGGCGCTGATGGCGGCGCTGGTGGTGCAACGCCGCCGCGACGCGCTCGACCGCGACGTGTCGCGCCGCCGCCGTGCCATGGCCCCGCGATCCGCGCGTGCGGCCATCCGCGAAGCCGAGGCGGCCCTCGGCACCAACGATCCACACGCGTTCTATGCGGCGCTCTGGCGCGCGTTCGCCGACTACACCGCACACCGGGCCAACCTGCAGGCCGGCGAAGTGTCACCCGATCTGATCCTCCGAACCTTTGCTGGCGGATTGCCCGCACATGACCGCGAGGAACTCGGCATGCTGCTTGCTGTCTGCGACGAAACCCGCTTCGCCCGGCCTTCCGGCAATCCGGACGCCTCCCGCCTGAAGCAACACCTGCAGAGCACCCAGGAGCTGTTGCGGGCCTGCGAAAGGATTTCCGTGTCATGAGCATGCGGCCATTCCTGCTTCTGTTTCTCGTGGCGCTGAGCCTGCCGGCCGCACCGGGTTATGCCAATCCCGCCGCACCCCAGGTGGAACCGGCCGCGCTTTTCGAGAAAGCCCAGGCGGCCTATGTCGAAGCCGACTATGCCGCCGCCGAGCGCGCCTACCGCACCTTGATCGCGCAGGGACACAGCACCAGCGAGGTCTGGTACAACCTCGGCAACACCCTGTTCCATGGCGGACGGTTGGGCGAGGCGGTCTTGAACTACCGGCGGGCCTGGTTGCTGGCGCCCCGCGATGCCGACAGCCTTGCCAACCTGCATCTCGCCGCGCAGCGAACCGGAGCCACCCTGCCGACCCCGGGCTGGTGGAGCCGGTATGCCCACGAGGCCTCCGCCTCCGAATGGCGTTTCATCATGCTCGCGGGCTACTGGGTCCTGCTTGTGGCTGCCCTGGTGGCCGTCCTCGCACCGGCGCTGCGGCGGTTTGCCAAACCGGTGATTACCGCAGCGGCATTGGCCGTCGGCCTCGGTGCCGCCGGATGGAGTTACTGGCGAACCTGGCATCGACAACCGGAGGCGGTCGTGCTGCACGGAGAACAAACCGCCCGCTACGAACCGCGCGCCAGCGCGACACCGTACTTCTCGCTCCCCGAGGCCTCCATTGTGCGGATCGAAGACACCTTTGATGCCTGGATGAAGGTTGCGGCCGCCGGAAAAAGCGGATGGATCAAACGGTCAGCCGTTGAGCCTGTATATCCTTGGCAACCGGTTGAAATGCGATAGATTGAGGGGATGAAACCGCCCAGTCCCACACGATGGCTATGGTGGCTCGCCCTGATCATCGGTCTGGCGGCCTATGGTATCGTATACGGATTGCAGCAGGACACCGGCAACCTCAAGGCACAGCAGAACATTCACGCCGTGGTGATGTTCGCCGTGGTCGCCATAGGGTTGTGCATCATTTCCGCCACATCGCATTGGTGGCTGCGGCGCTAATACCGCGAACGCCCGGCCAACCGGTCAGGCACGGTATATCCGTTCGGCTAGCGGATCGATGCTGGTCAGCACCTCGTAGGCGATGGTCCGGGCCATGCGCGCCATTTCGTCGGCCCAGAACGATTCCCCACCCTGCGCGCCCATCAGTACGACCTCATCGCCCGGCTCGACGCCGCTGTCGAGGCCGACATCGAGGGTAATCCAGTTCATGCTCACCCGACCGACGACCGGGTACCGGCTTCCCCGCACCAGCGCGAAACCGCGGTTGCCGAGCAGGCGGTGGTACCCATCGGAGTACCCGGCGGCAATCGTGGCGATGCACGTCTCCTTCGTCGTGGTATAGCTGCTGTAGTAGCCGACCGGGAACTTGGCCGGCACCCGTTTCACCATCATGACCCGCGTCTTCCAATGCAGGATGGGCGCGGTGGGCGCGCGCATCGCCGCATCGCGGGCACCGTATCCGTACAACACGATGCCGGGGCGGACGGCATCGAAGTCCCAGTCGGGAAAACACTCGAAGGCGCGGCTGCTCGACACGTGGCGCATCAACGGCTGGTCGGCAATCTCCGCCACGGCCTCGGTGATCATCCGGAACCGCTCGACTTGCACCGGGCCGAGCGACGGCCGTGCGACCTCGACCGAGGCGAAATGGGTACAGATGCCGACGATCTCGAGGCCCGGCAGTTTCTGGATCCGCGCAAAGGATGCGACCGCGGACTCCCATGGTACGCCGAAGCGGCCCATGCCGGTGTCCACCTTCAGGTGCGCTTTGAGGCGAAGGCCCAACCGCACCGCCGCGGCCGATAGCCGTTCCGCATGCGTCTCGTCCACCAGGATGGGCAAAATGGATTGTTCGTGCAGGAGCGCCATGTCGTCCGGCTCGACGGCCCCGAGGATCACGATCGACGCCTGGGGCGCAACCGCACGTACGACAGTCGCCTCGCCCACATACGCCACCGCGAACCAGGTCACGCCCTCGCGCGCGGCATGCCGCGCCACCTCGCGCAGCCCGTGGCCGTAGGCATTCGCCTTTACCACAAACACCATCTTGGTGGAGGCAGGAAGCGCACCGCGCACCGACGCGATGTTTGCACTCAACTGCCGCACATCAATTTCAACCCAGGACCGTTGCATCGCCCGGTTATACGTTCCCGCACCGTCCGGTTCAATCCCAACCGCACCCGGTCCGGCGCAACGCCCGGACAAGGCCACGTCAAGAATCGGCTTGGCGGCGGAAATGGACCGGGGACACACCAACATTCCGGGCGAAGGCACGGGAGAAGATGGCGGGGTCGTGATAACCCAGGCGTTCCGCGATGGCTTTCACCGGGAGGTCGGTCCGTTGCAGCAGGGCACAAGCCCGGCGCATCAGCACACGCTGGCTGTATTGTTTGGGCGACAGGCCGAATGCCGCATGGAATTCGCGGATGAAGTGCGAGTCCGACATGCCCACTTCGCGGGCCAGCCGGCTGACCGAACCGGGGTCAAACCAGGCACGGTGCTCGATCAGGGTGCGGGCCTTGAGCAGCGCGGCCTGCCGGCTGAACATCGGCGGCAGCGGCACGGTCGCCCCCGTCCGTCCCTGCTCCCGGGCCGCGCGGGAAAACAGGACGATCAGTTGCAGCACGGAGGCGATCAGGTCGCCGCCCACGCCGTAGCCCGGTCGGGAGAGCAAACCGCTGATGGCATCCGCACGCTCGGCCACAGCCGGCCACCCCGCGCCGGAAAGCGGCATCTGGAGTTCACCCCGGCTGAAAAAACAATCGTAGAACGGCACGAAGCCGATCTCCACGTGTTCCCCCTCCTCCATCGGCATGCGGGCGACTTCCAGGCCGATGTCGAAGTCGATCATCAATGACCGCCACACCGTGCGGGCGGGCAGCGACCAGCTCGACTGGTGGACCATGCGTGGCGGAAAGACCAGCAGGTCGCCGGGCTTCACCGGGATGGCTGCGTCGGCGCGGCGATCCGTTTCGATCACACCCTCGCCGTCCAGCACCAGCATCAATTCCGAGTGCGGGTGGGTGTGCCGGGGGTAACGACCGGAACCGACATGTTCATGCAGGGCGACATAGCGGAGGTTGAAGTCAACACCCTCGGCATGCAGGTGTACCGGGCCGCGCCAGCTCCGGCTGATGTAACGTACGGTATTCGAGGGCCATGGTTGCACCGCCCCGTTCACGGGCACGCGGTCAACAATCCGGCTTCCATACTGCGGGCGCGGCGGTTCCTTCATCACGCCGGCATGCTGCCGCACCCGCAAGGTGCTGTCATGCCGAATCGTGCGGAGGCAAACCGGGGCGGCGGCGGGAGGGCTTCAGACCCGGATGTCCAGCTTCGGGATGTTCAGCCTTTGGCGGGCGGTTTCGCCGGGGAGCAGGTCGCCGCGGCGCAGCGGTTTTTCGTCGCGTTCGGTAAGGCGATGATCCCCAAGGTGCAATCCGGTGCCGAGGCATACCGCGTGTTTCCCGTAGCGTTCGGCGATGTCATCGGCGGCGCGGGCCACCTCGCGCAGGCGGTCGATGCGAACCCGGTCCTCAAACAACTCGAACTGGTCCACCCGGTCATCCTCCAGCTTGCCCAGCACCACCATCGTCGTGCGGTACTCCATGCCCGGCAGGTACAGTTGATCGAACATCCGTCGGACCAACGGCAAGACCTCCTGCGGCGTGCAGGTTGCGCGGCTCAGGTCCGCCTCGACCCCGCGTTGCTGGTAATCCCTGGTGCGCAACGCCACGTAGAGCAGGCGGGCGCGGAGCCGGTAGCGGCGGGCCTTGATGAACGCCGACTCGACATTGCGGACAAGTTTGGCGTGGATGAAGTCCGGATCGCTGGAGGGCGCGGTGAAGGTCTTGCACTTGCTGATTGTCGCGTAGTCGGTCTTCTCCTCGGTGGTCACCGGATGCACCGCGACACCGCGGAGTTCGTTCCAGATCTCGCGGCCGGTTTTGCCCAGCTTCTTCGCCGCCCACGCCTCGGACATCAAGGCGAAGTCATACGCGGTGGCCAGTCCCTGCTTGCGCAGGAATGCGGTGATATTCGGGCCGAACCCCCAGACCTCCTCAAGCGGGAAACGCGGGAGAAACTCGTGAATCTTGTGGCCGGCCACGGCGGTCAGGCCGTTCGGCTTGTGGTGCTTCGAGGCGAGTTTGCACAAACCCTTCGACAGGCTCAGGCCGACCGACACGGTGATGCCCAGTTCATCGGCGATGGCCTGCTTCATCCGCCGGGCGATCTCCACATACGAGGTGTGGAACACGCGGCGCAGGCCGGTCAGGTCGGCGAACCCCTCATCGATCGAGCTTTCCTCCACCACCGGAGTAAACCGGCGCATGATGTTGAACATGCGTTTCGAGTACAGGCAGTAGGTCTCGTAGTCGCTCGGCACCACGATCAGATCGCGGCACATCGCCTGTGCCTCGTGCAGGCGCACCCCCCGCTTGATGCCCAGCGCCTTGGCCTCGTAGCTTGCGCAGGCGATGATGCCGCGCTCCTTCCCGGTCACCACCGGCTTGCCCTTCCACTCCGGATGGATCGCCTGCTCCACCCCCGCAAAAAACGCATCGCCGTCCAAGTGCACAATCGCCTTGGGGAACGAGGACAGGGTAAAGGATCCGGACTGATTCATGGTGCAACCACCCCTCCCTCACCGCAAACACGGGGACATAGACGTGTCACGATTCGGGGAGGCATGTAACCGCATTACGTTATTCCCGGTCATTCGTATTTGCGCACCACCGCACGGACCACGCCGCCGATGGTCAATGACTGTTTTGGGATGATCGTTGTGTAGTTCTTGTTCGCGGGCTCAAGGCGCACGCATCCTTTGCGGTCCTTGTGGTAGTACTTCAGCGTCCATTCTCCATCGACCTGGGCGATCACGATGTCGTTGTTCCTTGGAGTGCGTCCCTTTTCGATCAGGACCAGATCGCCGGGGTGGATACCGGCCTCGATCATCGAATCGCCGCTCACCGTCAGCATGAACGTCGCTTCGGGTCGCCGCACCAGGTACTCGTCAAGGCTCAGGACATCAACCAGTTCCTCCTCCGCCGGGGACGGGAACCCGGCTTGGACCAACCCGAGCAGCTTGATCGATCCGGTCAATCGCCGCGTAAACGCCCACTTGCCGCTCGGCCCACGGCGGACATAACCCAACCCCTCCAGCACCCCCATCAACCGGTGCACGGCATTCTTCGACCGGTATCCGAGCAAGGCCAGCATCTCGGCATAACTCGGCACCCGCTCTTCCTCCCGGTAAAACCCCCGCAAGGCCTGCACTTTTCCATCGATCGTTCGTTTCCGTGGCATAAACACATCCCCTTCACCCGCAGCATACGTGAACGATCGTTCACAATCAACCCTCGCAAGGGACAGAGCACGTTACCGGCGGGGACGCTACATTTCAGGACCCGGTCGCCATCGCCAGAAAATAGTTTTCAACCCTTTCTCCTTGTCCACGAAAGGGATACAACGCAACCAAACAACGAAATTAAAAAAGTTCCGGAATCGTGGCGGTTCGTTTGCTTTAGCTAGGTATGAGACATGCACGCATCAAGATCGATCACGCCAACACGTGGTACCATTGCTACAACCGGACGGCCGGCACGTCCCTGGACCGGCCTTTCGGCGACGCCGAGAAGGCGCAGTTCCTCCGGATCATCCGGAGGGTTAACCGGCTATACGGCGTCCAAGTGGTGGCCTACCAGATCATGTCCAACCATTATCACCTGCTCGTCCATGCCCCCGCTGCATGTTTTTCTCCAGACGAGGTGTGCCGGCGTTACCGCGCGTTTCACCGGGGCCGTAAAGAAATCGAGCCGGACAGCCTGCGCTGCCAGTTATGGCAGCAACGCACCCGCGACATCAGTTGGTTCATGCGCCATGTACAACAATTATTCACGGCATGGTTCAACCGTACACGCGCCGTCCGGCGGCGGGGAGGTTTGTGGGCGGATCGCTTCAAGCACACCATCCTCGAGGGAAGCGCCGTCATGGCCTGTTGGCGTTACATCGAGAACAATCCGGTCCGCGCAGGATTGGTCAGTCACGCCAAGGCTTATCGGTTCGGTTCGTATGGGAGGTGGAAGCAAAGCGGACATCACCCCTACGCGGATAACGTCCGGCAACGGATTCTTCCGCTCCTCGGATTGGACAGCCTTGATGTGCTGGAACGGATGCTCGATGGCGCACTGGAAACCGAAGTCCCATGCCGCGACGCGAATCTGAAGGAACGCATCGCGCGGCGTGTGCGCTACTGGACCGAAGGATTGATCATCGGATCCGAACGGTTCATCCGTGCGGTGATGACGGACCACCATCCCCGTGCGACGGAGCGACCCATCCAACCACGTGCCATCGACGATCCGCCCCTCGCCTGCTGGCACCGACTCCGACCAGCGACCTGAATGACTACGCTTCGACCGCTTGTGTATCCCCAAATCCAAACTTTTGGGCTATGCACCGATCCGCCTATCGCCTAGCGCTCACGATCCAACACCCCTGACTTCCCCCTGATTTCAGGTCACGATACGCCCCACCGCCCCCCATCCAACCCTTGGACAACCGCGCGACGGCCTTCTCCCGTGTTTGGACATATGGCAGAACCAACGGAGGTCCCGACGAAGGGACAGGGAATTCGTCCCGCCATGCGTTACAAAAACCGCAGCTATGTCCCCGTTCGGGGCAAATATGCCTTTGACAGTCTCGGCCAATGATGGGACAGTGACCCGCCAGTTCACCAGAAAGGTTTGTCTATGATGTTCACGTCCTGTTCTTCGTCCCGCACCGTCGCGATTGCGCTGGGCATTCTCTCCGTCGGCGTCATTACCACGGGTTGCTCGAAGGCCGAAAACAACGGCTCGGGCAGCGAAGCGGTTTCCGCCAGCACCTCCATCCCCACCCTTGAGACCAGCATGCCCGACCCCTCCACCGTCCTCGCCACCGTCAACGGAACCGACATCACCCTGGGCGAGTTCAACAAGGAGATGGACGTCATGGCCAACCGCATGCAAGGCCGCGTTCCGCCCGAGCGGATGAGCCAGATGCGCATGCAGATGCGTGACCAATTGCTGGATAACATGATCACCCGCCAGATTCTGGTCGATCAGGTCAAGGCCGAGAACATCGAGGTTTCCGCCGAAGAGTTTGACGAAGCCGTAGGCATGCTGACCGCCAGCATCCCCGATGGCATGACCCTGAACGATATGCTGGCTCAAACCGGCACCACCGAAGAAGAGTTCAAGTCGACCCTGACCATGGAGCTCCAGATCCGGAAACTGCTGGAAGGCCAAGCCGGGGAATCCGCCACCGCCACGGACGAGGAGATCGAGGCATTCTACGCGGAAAACCGGGAACAGTTTGAGCGCCCGGAATCCGTCAGCGCCAGCCACATCCTGATCGGGACCGAGGCAACCGATTCCGACGAGCAAAAGGCTGAAAAGCGCAAACAGCTTGAAGCCATCCGCGAACAACTGCTCGCCGGTGGAGATTTCGCAGCCTTGGCCAGCGAACACTCCTCCTGCCCCAGCAAGGCACAGGGCGGCAACCTCGGCAACTTCACCCGCGGCCGCATGGTTCCCGAATTCGAGGAAGCCGCGTTTTCCCAGGAAGTCGGCGCGATCGGTGACATCGTGGAAACCCAATTCGGATTCCACCTGATCAAGGTCGACGAGAAGGAAGAGGCCGGCCTGACCCCGCTTGAAGACGTCAAGGAGCGCCTTGGCGAGTACCTGGGCAACCAGAAGCAACAGGACGTGATCCGCACCTACATCGAAGGCCTGCGCGAGAACGCGAAGATCGATTACCCCGGCGGGGCTCCGGTCCCGGCCGCCAACTAACCGATTCACCGCGTTTTCGGTTTCGCAACGCCCGGCTTGATCGCCGGGCGTTTTTTTTATGGATCAGCACAACGGCAAGGCCGGGGAATTGCTGACGCCTGCATAAGGTACAACGTTTTAACTTGCTGGTTGTACCCGCCGGAATCTCCCCGTACCATGGACGGCATTTTAGGAGTATCCCACATGCATTGGTTCGTTGATCTTATCACCGGTCATTCCATCGCTCATGCGGTGCTTGTGCTTAGCGGCGTGATTGCCCTCGGCATCGCCATCGGTCATATCCGCTTTTTCGGCATTACCCTGGGCATTGCCGGCGTGCTGTTCAGCGGCCTGTTGTTTGGGCATTTCGGCCTGACGATCAACCAGGAGGTGCTCGAGTTCTGCCGGGAGTTCGGCTTGATCCTGTTCGTGTTCACCATCGGCATGCACGTGGGACCGAGCTTTTTCGCGTCGTTCCGCAAACAGGGCCTCAAACTGAACTTGCTCGCCGCATCCATCGTCTTCCTCGGCGTGGCGGTGGCGGTTGGCCTGTATTATGTTGCGGACCTTCCCCTCTCCGTGACGGTGGGCCTGTTATCCGGCGCAGTCACCAACACCCCGGGCCTGGGTGCCGCCCAACAGGCCTTGCGTGAAGGGTTGCCCGACCTCACGAACACCGGCGAGTTGTCCGGCATGGCGTATGCCGTGGCCTACCCCTTCGGTATCATCGGCATCATTCTGACCATGTTGCTGATCCGCTCCGTAGCCAAGGTCAACCTCACCACCGAAGCCGAATCGTTCAACCGCGAACAGGTTCCCCACACCGACAAACCGATCAATTATAACATCGAAGTCACGAATCAACGGCTGGTCGGCCAGCAGATCCGCCGCTTGGCCGGTCTCGTCCATGGCGAGTTCGTCATCTCCCGCATGTTGCGCGGCGACAAGGTCATGGCGGCTTCGGCTGACACGGTGCTACAGCTGGGGGACATCCTTCATGTGGTTTGCACCAAGGAAAACGCCGAAAAGCTGGCCATCGTCGTGGGCGATCCGACCGCGGTGGATGTCCGCTCGGTCAAAAGCCACTACACCGTCCGCAAGATCCTGATCACCCACAAGGATGCCGTCGGCAAGACCATCGGGGAGCTTGACCTGATCAACCGCTACGGCACGACCATCACCCGCGTACTCCGCGCCGGCGTCGAACTGGTGGCGCATGGCCGGGTCGAGCTGAACTTTGGCGATCAGGTGACCGTGGTCGGCGACGAATCATCCCTGAAGAAGGTTGCCGCCGAG
>CALBHI010000350.1 GCA_937894535.1 uncultured Verrucomicrobiota bacterium | reverse complement strand
CCGATCAGGTTCGGATGGCCGAGGCCCACCAGCGCCTTCACATCGTCGGCGGTGGTTACGCCACCGGAAGCGATCACCTCGGCATTCACGGCGCGGCACACGTCGCTCATCGCCCGCAGGTTTGGTCCCTGCAACATGCCATCGGTGGCGGTATCGGTGATGATCAGCGTCTTGATGCCAAGGGCATCGGCTTTGCGGGCGAGGTCCAGCGTGGTCAATTCGGTCGTCTCGGTCCATCCCTTGATCTGCACCTTGCCGTCGCGGCTGTCGATGCCGACGGCCAGTTGATCGACAAACCGGTCGGTCAGGGCGGACAGGCCGTTCGGATCGGCCCAGGCGCGGGTGCCGAGGATGACGCGGGAGGCGCCGAGATCAACCAGGCGCTGGATATCCTCGTCGGTGCGGATGCCGCCGCCGACCTGCACCGGGATGGACAGGGCGGCGATGATCCGGCCGATGATCGCATGTTGCACGGAATGGCCGGCGAACGCGCCATCGAGATCAACGACGTGAAGGTGGGTAGCGCCCTCCTCCACCCAGCGACGGGCCATCTCCACCGGGTCGTGGCCGTAGACGGTTTCGGCATCGGCGCGCCCCTGGAGCAGGCGCACGCAGCGGCCGCCTTTCAGGTCGATTGCGGGAAAAATCGTAAAGGACATCAGGCCACCGCCTTCCGGGGTTCGAGTTGTTCGCCGAAATTGCGCAGCAGGGCGAGGCCGGCCTGCTGGCTTTTCTCCGGGTGAAATTGTACGGCGGAGAGCCGTCCGCGGGTCACCGCCGACGTATAGACGGCGCCGTAGTCGGTGGTGCCCGAGACCAGCGCGGCATCGTCGCACGCGACATAATACGAGTGGACGAAATAGAAGTGCGTGCCGTCGGCCACGCCGGCAAACAGCGGGTTGCCGGGAAGGGTCTGAACCACGCGGTTCCAGCCGATCTGGGGGACCTTGAACGCGGCGGGCAGGTTGAACTTGCGCACGGTGCCGGGCAGCACGCCGAGGCCGGGCACGCCGGGCGATTCCTCGCTCGAGGCGAACAGGACCTGGAGGCCGAGGCAAATGCCGAGAAAGGGGCGGTCGGCGGCGATCCACGCCTTCACCGGGGCGATGAAGCCATGGGCATCGAGGTGCTTCATGCAATCGCCGAATGCACCGACACCGGGCAGGATCAGTCCGGCGCACCCGTCGATCTGGTCCGGGGCGCTGACAATGCGGGCGGGCAACTGGAGAAACCGGCAGGCGTTCGACACGCTGCCGAGGTTCCCCATGCCGTAATCAATGATGCCGATGGTCATACCAATCCCTTGCTCGAAGGCACCCCGCTCACGCGCGGGTCGCGGGCACAGGCCATGTACAGGGCACGTGCCGTTCCCTTGAACATCGCCTCGTACACGTGGTGGACATCCTCGCCGTAGGGCTGGTCGATGTGCAGGTTCATCCGCGCATTCCGGGCCAGCGACTCAAAGAAATGCTTCAGCAGGAACACATCGAAATCGCGGATCTTCTTTTTCTTGTTGGCGATCCGGTACACGAAGTATGGACGGCCGCCGAGGTCGATGGCGACCTGGCAGAGGGCTTCGTCCATGGGCAACAGGCTGAACCCGTACCGCGTAATCCCCTTGCGGTCGCCCAGCGCCTTGTCCAGCGCTTCGCCCAGCACCAGGCCCACATCCTCAACGGTGTGGTGGTAGTCCACATCAAGGTCACCGGTCGCCTTCACCGTCAGGTCGAACAGGCCGTGTTTGGCCAGCAGTTCCAGCATGTGGTTAAAGAACGGGATGCCGGTTTCGATCGAAGACCGGCCGGAGCCGTCGATGTTCACGGTGAGGGTTATCTGGGTCTCACGGGTTGTCCGGGTAATGCGGGCGGTGCGTTTTTGCATCAGCCTAATCTACCGTGAGCGCCCGGGTCGTCAATGGAGAAACCGTGGTTCCGCCGTTGTTCCCGCACATTTTCCTGTGCATTTCAGCATCGTTGGCTACAGTGGAATGCCATGAGCCAAGGCTCTACAACAGCTTCGCCCCCGGCCCAACCGGGCGCTCCGGCCAGCCCGATCCGGGTCCTGGTCATCGATGACGAGGAGCCAGTCCGGCGCATCATCAAACTCGCCCTGACCAAGCAGGGTTGTGTGGTCGAGACCGCTTCGAACGGACGCCAGGGGTTGCACCTGTTGTTGCGCACGACGTTCGATGCGGCGGTGGTGGACATTCGCATGCAGGAGATGGATGGCCTGGCGTTCGTGCAGGAGGCCCGCAAGATCTGGCCGTGGCTGGGGGTGGTGCTCTACAGCGGTTTCGTGGACGATCAGATCGAAGCGATTGCCGCCAAAGTGGGTGTGCGCCGGGTGCTGACCAAGCCGGTGGACATGAAACTGCTGGGCGAGGCGGTGACGGAAGCCGCGACACGGCGCGACGGGACGGCCCATGGCATACCGCAACAGTTGATCCGCTACCAACTGGCGATGATGCGGCACATCACATCCGACACACTGCACGCCCGCAGTTTGTCCGGTGCCCTGGCCAGTCTCGGCCAGACCATCACCCAGATGCTGCCCTGCCATATGTTGGGCATCCTCGCCATTGAGGAGGGCGAAAACGTCCTGCTGTTGAAGGCGACGGCGCCGTTGCCGCCGACCGCGGGCGAGCAGTTGCGCGACCACATGATCGAGCGCTACCGGGTGCTGTCCGGAAACCCGTTGGACGGCAACAGCCTCCGCATCGAACGCATCGGACCGGAGACCGAGGCCTCCGGTCGCGGGTTCGACAGCATGGTCGCGGTGCCGGTCATGATGGGCGAGGATGTACATGGCCTGCTCACCCTCGCATCGTGTGAGCCGGATGCCTTTGATGAAACGCAGGTGTCGCTGCTGTACCATGCCGCCGGCCATCTCTCCACCCTGCTGGGCGCGTTTGGAGAGATCCGCCGCCTGGCCACCCGCGACCCGCTCACCGGCCTTTACAACCGCCTGCAGCTCGAGGAGGAGCTGACCAAGTTCTGGAGCCTGGCCGCACGCCACCGCAAACCGATGGCGGTGCTGATGCTCGACATCGACCAGTTCAAATCCATCAACGACCTCTGGGGCCACCAGAGTGGTGATGCCATCATCCGGGAGTTTGGCGAGTTTCTCCATGCCACCGTACGCACGTCCGACATTGTCGCCCGTTACGGAGGCGACGAATTCGTGTTGATCCTGCCCCATGCCGACACCCAGGAGGCGGTCAACCTGGCCAGCCGCCTGCTCAGCCTGGTGCGCGGACGCACCTTCCTGAATGACAAGGAGCCACTGACGCTGAGCACCTCGATCGGTATCGCCGTGCACGATCCGGAGCGCCACCCGATTGACAAGTCGGCCCTGATCGACCTGGCCGACCAGGCCCTGTACCGCGCCAAGAAGGACGGCCGCGACCGGTTCCACCTCTGGAACGCCGCGGTCTCGCGCACCGCCGAGACCGCCGGGAGCGTGACGGAACCGGAGCCGCCCCCGCCTGCTTCGTCGCGCAAGGGACGCATCCTCGCGGTGGACGATGAACCGTACATCCAGATCATGCTGCAGCGCATGCTGGAGGAGGAAGGCTACGAGGTGCTCACCGCCGGCACGATCAACGAGGCCCAGCGGTTGCTTGAGCGCGAGGCCGGGAAGATTGACCTGACCTTGTGCGACATCTCGCTGCCGGATGGCGATGGCCACGAATTGTTATCGTGGTGCCGCAGCCACGACCGGCTGATGGTCACCCTGGTCATCAGCGGGAACGTCACCGCCGACAACGCGATCCTCGCCCTGCGCAACGGCGCGTTCGACTTCGTCCAGAAGCCGATGACCCAGCGCACGCTGGCCGTGCAGATCGAACGGGCCTTCCGTTACCGGGCCTTGCAGAAGGAGAATGCGCGGTATCATCTCTACCTCGAGGAGATGGTGCGGGCCAAGAACTCCGAACTGAGCAAGGCCTTGGATGAGATCAAGGTCGCCTATGAATTCACGCTGGAAACGATGGTGGCGATGCTCGACGCACGCGAGTTCGAGACCGGACAGCACAGTGTGCGGGTGCGCGACCTGACCCTCGTGCTCGCCCGGACCATGGGCATCGAGGGCCGCCAACTCGAGGAAATCGGGCGCGGCGCCCTGCTCCACGACATCGGCAAGATCGGCATACCTGACAGCATCCTGCTCAAGCCTGGAAAACTCACCGAGGACGAATGGGAGGTCATGCGCCGCCATCCGGTGATCGGCCACCGCTTCCTGACCAACAGCGCGTACCTGAAAACGGCGGCGGCGCTGGTGCTTTCACACCACGAACGCTGGGATGGCCGCGGGTATCCACAGGGGCTCGCGGGCGAGGACATCAGCCTGGGGGCGCGCATCTTCGCGGTGATCGATGCCTATGACGCGATGCGCTCCTCGCGTGTGTACAAACACTCGGTGAGCATGGAAAAAGCCGTCGCGGAAATCCGCGACAAATCAGGATCGCAGTTCGATCCGTCCATCGTCGAGGCCTTCCTTCAATGCGTAACGGAACTGGAAAAAATCGGCCGCTGGTCGGTTTCCTTCACCCCGGATGTCGGCTTGACCTGATCGGGCGGTGGCTCCACCCGTCTAGGTCGTGCGCCACGGCAGCAGGTTGCACGTCCGCATCCACAGCCAGCGCAGGATCTCGCGGGCCGGCACGGATTTCGTCTCTTGCACCGGGCCGAGCAGCCACCACGCCTGCATGCGCAGGAACCCCGACAGGGCGAACAGACTGTGGTAGCCGGTCCAGTGAAACGAGCCGATCCATGCTTCATGCTGCAACAACCAATCGAGCAGCACACCCGAAAACAGGCCCGCGCAGAAGCCGGAGAGTCCGGTGATCGCGCCAATGACCGACAGGTAGATCATGCGTTTGGCGCGCGGGGCGGTGACCACGCTGAGGTTGAACATCGCGGCATTGATGCCCCCCCACGACAGCGCATCCATCAGGCCGCTGAGCCAGATAAAACCGAGGTGGCCCGGCGTTGCGAGGATCCAGCAGGCGGGATGCACCGACCCGGCGAGAAACGTCGTCACTTTCAGCACCTGCTTGTGCCCGACCCGGTCGGCCACCCGCCCCCACCAGGAACCGATGATCAGGGTCGATACCGAGGCAATCGCCGT
>CALBHI010000349.1 GCA_937894535.1 uncultured Verrucomicrobiota bacterium | reverse complement strand
TCGCGGGTGGAATAAACACAACACTCCCGGCCTCCACCCGACCGGGAAATGAAGGAGTTCGAGACATGAAGAAGTGGTTGATGAGTTCCCTGCTGGCGGCTGCAGTTTCCCTTGGCGGTCTTGTTCCCGAAGCGAACGCCCAACGTCAGACCATTGTTGACGTCGCGATTGCCGCGAACGAGGCGACCGGTGAATTTTCCACCCTGATTGCCGCTGTGGTGGCCGCCGATCTCGTGGATACATTGAGTGGATTCCGCCGTTACACCGTCTTCGCCCCGACGGATGCCGCGTTCGCCGCCCTCGGCCTGAACGCCCAGAACGTCGGACTGGCTCCGAAGAAGGAACTGCGCAACATCCTTCTGTACCATGTCACCAACGGCAAACGTTTCTCCGGCAGCGTGCTCAGTGCCCGTTTCCTTCGCATGGCCAACGGAGAAATCACCCGCGTCTCGGTCAATCCAAACGGCGCTTTCATCAACCAGTCCCGGTTGTTGGCCCCGGACCTGATTGACATCGAAGCCAGCAACGGCGTGATCCACGTGATCGACGCCGTGCTTGTGCCGTCTTTCCTTCGCTAATCGCCACCACATAATGGCAGCTAAGGCCGCACTTCGGTGCGGCCTTTCTTTTTGCCGGGAATCGTTTCCGATTGTTTTGACACCAGCTAATGCCACCTGCATATTCCCCCACGAGGAAACGACATGGGCGAGAAACAACGAGATCCGATTGACGCAAACCTGGATGATGTACGGAAGCGCATGGCCGAGGCCCTGTCGGAAACCGTGCTCCGCCACCTTTCCTCTGACTGTAAAGTGTTGGTAGGCAGCGGTAAAATGCTTCGTTCCCGCCTGATCTTCCGTGTCGGGCCCGCATCCGGCATCGCCCACCAGACCCTGGTCCATGCCGCCGCCGCCGTGGAAATGATCCATGCCGCGAGCTTGCTGCACGATGACGTGATCGACGGCGGCTACCTGCGCCGCGGCGCCCCCACCTTCTGGGTGGAACGGGGCGTTCCTGGCGCGATCCTCGTCGGCGACCTGATGTTGTTCAAAGCCCTCGATGTCGTCAGCGACGTCGAAAACGCTCGCCTGACCCGTCAACTCATCCGCATGACCGGAGAAGTCTGTGACGCGGAATCCGAGCAGGAACTCCTGCTCCGCAACACCAAACCCGACTGGGAAAACTGCGTCAAGATCGCCCGCCGTAAAACCGGTGCCCTCTTCGCCTTCGCCGCCTACGCCTGCGGAGGCCAGGATGAAGCCCTCAGCCAGGCCCTCAACGAGGCGGGCTACATCATCGGCACCGCCTACCAACTGGCCGATGACATCCTGGATGCCCGCGGCTCTTCCGAACAATCCGGCAAGTCACACGGTAGCGACCAGGCTCGGAACAAGACCACCGCCGTCACGTCAAATGCCGACAACCAACGCGATCCCGTCGCGTATGTGGAAGAATTGTGCCGCAAAGCCGAGCATCTGCTTACCCCGTGGCCCGCCGTCCAGGAAGCCTGGCGCGGATTCATCAGCCGCGACATGCAGCCAGCCCTCTACCAGAACCTGCAATACAACCCATCCTGATCGATCATTAAAATCGAGTTTGGATGACTGTATCCGCATTGACAATCTGCGGTACCCCGCTATTTTATTCTGCCTTTTACTCGGACCGTACACGTTCTTCTAGCTGCGAAGGTGGGAACTATGGCGAATTTCAAATTCAACAAGGGTATGGACATCAAGCTGACCGGCGCGCCCGCTCCCCAGATGGTCGATGCCACGTCCGTCAAACAGGTTGCTATCCAACCGGAAGAGTTCGTCGGCATGAAGCCGCGCCTCAAGGTCAAGGAAGGCGACGTCGTAAAGCGCGGAACCCCGCTGGTCTATGACAAGCGCAACCCCGATGTTCAGCTTTGCTCGCCGGCCGGCGGCAAAGTTGCCCGCATTGAATTGGGCAAACGCCGTGTGCTGGAGCGCGTCATCATCGACATTGACGCCAACGAACAGGCCGAATCGTATACGAAATACACGGCCGACCAACTGCTGACGACCGACGGAGCCACCCTCCTGGCTCAAATCGCGCAAGGCGGTTTGTTGCCTCTCATCACCGCCCGGCCGTTTTCCCGCATCGCGAATCCTGCCATCGCCCCGAAGTCGATCTTCGTAAATGGCATGAGCACCGCCCCCTACCACCCCGACATCAACATCGTGATCAAGGGGCAGGAAGCGGCATTCCAAGCCGGGCTAAACGCTCTTACCCGCCTCACCAAGGGCAAGGTCAACCTCTGCCTGAACGGCAAACTGGAAAACGCCCCGGCCCTGAAAGATGCCCGCCATGTGGATATCCACACCTTCACCGGCCCACATCCGGCCGGCAACACCAGCGTTCATATCCATCACGTCGATGCGATCAGCCCCGGTGATGTGGTTTGGGCCGTTCGCGCCCAGGACGTGATCCTGATCGGCCAATTCCTGCTCACCGGCACGACGCCCTCAACCCGCATTGTTACCCTGTCCGGACCGGGCGTGAAGTCCGGTGCCGCTCAATACTACCGTGTCCGCATCGGAACCCCGCTCTCGGCCGTGGTGCAGGATCGCCTGAACCCCGGCGACATGCGGGTGATCAGCGGCGACATCTTTGCTGGTTCCAAAGTCGCTGCATCCGGTTACCTTCGTTTCACCGAACAAGCCGTCACGGTCCTCCCCGAGGATCAGGAACGGCACTTCATGGGTTGGCTTGCCCCCGGTCACAACCGCCTCAGTTTGTCCCGCACCTTTGTTTCCACCTGGTTCGGATGGAACAAATCGAAGGAATGGGCACTCGGTACCAACCAGCGCGGCGAACTCCGCCCCATGGTGCTGACCGGCCTCTATGACAAGTACCTGCCCATGAACATCATGGTCGATTACCTCGCCCGTGCGGTGCTCGCCCGCGACTCCGATGAAGCCATCGCCCTCGGTTTGCTCGAAGTCGATCCGGAAGATTTCGCCCTGTGTGCATTCGCCTGTCCCTCGAAGATGGATTTGTGCGGTATCGTGCGCAAAGGCTTGGACCAAGTTGAAAAGGAAGGCATCTGATGAAATTCCTCCTCGATCTGCATAATAAGATCCGCCCCGACTTCGAAAAGGGTGGCAAGATGGAACGCCTGTACCCCCTCTTCGAGGCCCAGGACACCTTCCTCTTTACCCCCGCCGAAACCACCCACGGCGCCCCGCACGTGCGCGACGCGATCGACATCAAACGCACCATGATCACCGTCGTGCTGGCCCTGTTGCCGGTCGTGCTCTTCGGCATCTGGAACGTTGGGCACCAATACAACGTGGTCAACCAGACCGGTGCTGCCGGTTTGGTGGCCGACCTGTTGCGCGGTGCCATGATCGTCATGCCGATCATTCTCGTTTCCTACATCTTCGGCGGCTTGTGGGAAGTGGCTTTCGCCATTGTCCGCAAACACCCGATCAACGAAGGTTTTCTTGTCTCGGGACTTCTCTTCCCGCTGACCCTCCCTCCAACCGTGCCGCTCTGGCAGGTCGCCGTCGGGATATCATTCGGCATCGTAGTCGGCAAGGAGGTGTTCGGTGGAACCGGGTTTAATGTATTGAACCCTGCCCTGACCGCCCGAGCCTTTCTGTTCTTCGCCTATCCCGTTCAACTTTCCGGCGACACCGTCTGGACGAAAGTCGCCTCGGATTCCAGCGGATTGATCGAAGGATTCACTGGTGCCACCCCGCTGGCCATCGCCGCGCTGGTCCCGGCCGGCCAGAATGTGCTCCAAGCCCTTCACAACGCCGACTATGCCGGATTCGACTGGATGCGCATGTTCATTGGGACGATAGGCGGCAGTATCGGCGAAACCTCCGCGCTCGCCTGCTTGATCGGCGCGGCCATTCTCATCGCCATGGGCGTTGGCTCCTGGCGCATCATGCTCGGCAGCGTGTTCGGACTGATCGCCATGTCGCTGCTGCTGAACCTGCTCCCGGCCGACAAGTACAAAGGCTTTACCCAGCTTCCCTTCTACTACCATATGGTCATGGGCAGCTTTGCCTTCGGCACCGTGTTCATGGCCACCGACCCGGTGTCCGCCGCCGCTACCGAGCGAGGCAAGTGGATCTATGGCTTCCTGATCGGCGTCATGATCGTCCTGATCCGCGTCACCAACCCCGCCTACCCGGAAGGCGTGATGCTCGCCATCCTGTTCATGAATGTGATGGCTCCGCTGATCGACCACCTCGTCGTCCAGTCCCACATCCGTAAACGCAAAGCCTATCTGGGGAAATTCCGCCATGCGTAAAGATGACATCCGCGTAATCGTATTTGCCGCCGTGGTCTGCCTGATCTGCAGCCTGGTGCTGTCGGCGACCGCACAACTGCTGAAGGACAAGCAGGATGAGCAGGTCGAACTGGACCGGAAGCTCAACGTGCTGAAAGCCTTTGGTGTCAGCGTGGTGCACGAGGATGGCCGCAAACTATCGAAGCCCGAAGTGGATCAGTATTTCACGGATCACATTTCCGAAGTCTTCATCAGCAAGCAAACCGGCGAAATCGTCGATTCGCCCGACACCTCGATCATCAAGAAGGAACAGAAAGAGCGCACGCATGAGCGCCGCACCCTGCTCCCCCTTTATGTGTGGACCGACGACGGTATTCCCACCAAGTACGCCTTCCCGACCTCCGGCATGGGCCTATGGTCCATCGTCCATGGGTACCTCGCCATCGACCGCGACCTTGCCACGATCATTGGCGTGACATTCTATAAACACGGCGAAACCCCCGGTCTGGGGGGTGAGGTATCCACCGATTGGTTCCAGAACCAATTTGCCGGAAAAAAGATTTTCCGTGATGGTGGCCTCCAGCGTATCGAGGTGGTCAAGGGTTCCGCACCCGAAGGCAGCGACCATCAGGTCGACGGCATGAGCGGTGCCACCATGACCGGCAACGGCCTGAACACGTTCATCAACCGAGACCTTTCCTACTACGAAAAATACTTCAGCCGCATCCGGGGGATCTAACCATGGCCAAGACAAAAGACATCCTGCTAGACCCGCTTTCCGACAACAACCCCATCACCATCCAGATCCTCGGCATCTGTTCCGCCCTGGCCGTGACGGTGAAAATGGAGACATCCGCGGTCATGTGCATTGCCCTGACCGTTGTTGTGATGCTTTCAAATTTCACGATGTCGCTCCTGCGCAACATCACCCCGGGACGTATCCGCATGATCGTGGAGATGGCCGTGATCGCCTCGCTGGTGATCGTCGCCGACCAGTTCCTCCGTGCGTACTTGTTCGATGTCAGCCGCCAGTTGAGCGTATTCGTCGGCTTGATCATCACCAACTGCATCGTCATGGGCCGCGCGGAAGCGTTCGCCATGCAGAACCCGCCCGTTCCGGCCCTGCTGGATGGCCTGGGCAACGGCATGGGCTACAGCGCCGTGCTTCTGACGGTAGCCTCCATTCGCGAGGTGCTTGGTTCCGGCACGTGGTTCGGTTATCACGTTATGCCCGCGGGATATCAGGGCAACGGCCTCGCCCTCCTCGCCCCGGGAGCCTTCATCATCATCGGGCTGCTCATCTGGGCCCAGCGCACCATCATCAAGAAGTTTGAAGCGGACTAAGGAGTACGGTCATGGATCTGATTAGCTTAGCAGTTAAAGCCATCTTCGTTGAAAACATCGTTCTGGCCTTCTTTCTGGGCATGTGTTCGTTCCTTGCCCTTTCCAAAAAGGTTGAAACCGCGTCCGGCCTTGGGCTCGCCGTGGTGTTCGTGCTCGGGCTCACCACTCCCCTCAACTGGTTAATCCATCACTTCCTGCTTCGCGATGGTGCGCTCGCCTGGACCGGTAACCCGGGTTTGGCTGCTTTGGACCTTTCGTTCCTGAACTTCATCTGCTTCATCGCCGTGATCGCCTCGGCTGTGCAGTTGGTGGAAATGACCCTTGATCGCTTCTTCCCTCCGCTGTACAGCGCCCTCGGCATCTTCTTGCCGCTGATCACGGTGAACTGCTCGATCCTTGGCGGCAGCCTGTTCATGGTCGAGCGCCAGTACACCCTCGCGCAATCCGCCGTGTTCGGTTTCTCCTCCGGCTTCGGGTTCTTCCTGGCCATCGTCGCCCTCGCCGCGATCCGCAAGAAGATCCGCTACTCGCATATTCCTGACGGCCTCAAAGGCCTTGGCATGACATTCATCA
>CALBHI010000348.1 GCA_937894535.1 uncultured Verrucomicrobiota bacterium | reverse complement strand
ATAATCCCACTACCAATTAAGCGGCGAACATGTCTACTTTTTCGGGGGAGGCTCACACCCTTACTCGTACACACCTACGCGAAACCCTTACCCGCCTGTAGCCGCGATCGCTGATCGCGGTGAATCGGAGCCGGATCCTGTTCAGGATCCGCGGGATCAGGGTCCGACCTTGGTCTGTTCCGAAACGAAGAACCACCCTGTCGTTCCGGCGAACTTAGCGGGAGGCGGGCATCTGGGCGTTGTGGGTGGTCTCGAAGGTTTCGATGTCGCCGAGGTGTTTGAGGCTCAGGGCGATGTCGTCGAGGCCGTGTAGCAGGTGTTCCTTCACCACCGGATCGACGTCGAAATGGAACGACTCTTCCTCATCCATGTGGAGGACGATGCGTTGTTCGTCGAGGTCGATGGTGGCTTCGAGGTTGGCGAAACGGGCGACGAAGTCGAAGATCTGATCGACTTCGGCCTCGCCCAGCTCGATGGTCAGCAGGCCGTTTTTCACGCAGTTGTTGCGGAAGATGTCGGCGAAGCCGGGGATCAGCGCGCCGCCGATTTCCCGGCGGGGGGCGATGATCGCCTTGAACCCGTATTGGGCCACCGCCCAGACGGCGTGTTCGCGGCTGGAACCGCACCCGAAGTTGTTGCGGGTGACCAGGATCGATGCGCCGGCAAACCGCGGGGCGTTGAGTTCGAAGTCCGGGTTCGGTCCGCCGGTGGCGTCGTAACGCCAATCGAAAAACAGGCTTTCGCCGAATCCGGTGCGTTTGATGGATTTCAGGAACTGCTTGGGAATGATCGCGTCGGTATCGACGTTCGAGCGGTCCAGGGTCGCCAGCAATCCACGGTGCGATGTAAAGGGTTCCATGTTCTTTTCCTCTTAGCTCTTCACGCTGTCCAGGTAGGGCTGCCAGGTGCGGATATCGACGAAATGCCCTTCGATGGCGGCGGCCGCGGCCATCTCCGGACTGACCAGGTGGGTGCGTCCGCCTTTGCCCTGACGGCCTTCGAAGTTGCGGTTCGAGGTCGAGGCGGAACGTTCGCCCGGCTTGAGCTGGTCGGGGTTCATGCCGAGGCACATGCTGCAACCGGCATACCGCCACTCGGCACCGAAGTCGGTGAAGATCTTGTCGATGCCTTCCTGCTCCGCTTCCTTGCGCACGCGCATCGAACCGGGAACGACCATGACGCGCACCGAGGATGCCTTCTTGCGGCCTTTGATGATCTTGGCGATCCGGCGCAGGTCCTCGAGGCGGGCGTTGGTGCAGCTGCCGATGAAGATTGTGTCGGGGCGGATGTCGGTCATCGCCATGCCGGGTTTCAGGCCCATGTAGTCGAGCGCCTGTTCGACATCCCGCGCGCTGTAGCCGGGCACGTCGTGCAGGCCGGGCACCTTGCTGGTGACATCCACGACCATGCCGGGGCTGGTACCCCAGGTGACCTGCGGGGCGATCGACGAGGCCTCGATGGTGATCGCGCGGTCGAAGGTCGCGCCCGGATCGGTGGGCAGCGTCTTCCAGTAGGCCAGCAGCTTGTCCTTCTCCGCACCCTTGGGCGCAAACGGACGGTCCTGCTCGAAGATGTAGTTGTAGGTCACCTCATCCGGAGCGATCAGACCGGCGCGGGCGCCGCCTTCGATGCTCATGTTGCAGATGGTCATGCGGCCTTCCATCGACAGCGAGCGGATCGCCTCGCCGCAATATTCGATGACATACCCGGTGCCGCCGGCGGTACCGATTTCGCCGATCAGCTTCAGGACCATGTCCTTCGCGGTTACGCCCTGCTTCAGCTTGCCGGTGAACTCGACCTTGAAGGTCTTGGGCTTGGATTGACGCAGGGTCTGGGTGGCCAGCACGTGCTCGACCTCGGAAGTACCGATGCCGAAGGCGAGTGCACCGAACGCGCCGTGGGTCGAGGTGTGGGAGTCGCCGCAAACCATGGTCAGGCCCGGCAGGGTGATGCCCAGCTCGGGACCGATCACGTGCACGATGCCCTGCTTGTCGCTGTCCAGCCCGTACAGGGTCACCCCGAAATCGGAGCAGTTCTTCTTCAGCGCATCGACCTGCGCCTTGGAGATCGGGTCGAGGATCTTGTGCGGGTCATCGGTCGGGACATTGTGGTCCATCGTCGAGAAGGTCAGTTCCGGGCGGCGGAGCTTGCGCCCGCTAAGCCGCAGCCCCTCAAAGGCTTGCGGACTGGTCACCTCATGGACCAGGTGCCGGTCGATGTACAGCAGGACCGTGCCGTCCGGCATGGTCTTGACCACGTGTTTGTCCCAGATTTTCTCGAAAAGTGTCTTGCTCATAGGTGGGGGAAAATAGCGGTCCGCCGCCGGGAAATCAAGCAGACAAGAAGGCTACGGTCAGCGGCGAAGGTTGGCGTCGGTCATCGTGGGCTTTCCGCGCATCCGTCCCGGCTTCCCCGGCCATCCTCATCCCGCTCAGAAGGAATAGCCGACGCCCAGAACAAACCCTTTGAGATCGATGTTCACATCGAGTTCGCCTTCTTCGTAATCGATGGCGAGATAACGGTACCCGGTCTCCAGAGTCACCTGCGGACTCAACCGCAACCCCAGACCGGCAAAGGCCTGCCAGGTGAGTTCCGATCCGACCCCGAATCCGCCGATGTCGCCATAGATCACCCCGTATGCCTTTTCGGTCAACCGGCTGGTCAGGCGCGCCCCGACAAATGGATCCACCCAGTCGGTCGTGCTGGAGAACTCCTCCTCGCCGAGCTTTTCAACGCCTGCGCCGACGGCCGCGACCAGGTTGGCCTCCGCCGTTTCCAATGCGCGGCGTGCCTCGCTCGATATGTTCCCTTTCAATTCATCTACCGACTCGGAAGCGGCCTTACTGATCGCCCGCTTGACCAGCTCGGGATCCTGGCGTTCGATCGGGCTCAGCTCGGTATCAATGACCTCGGCAGCACGCTCAGCCACCGCACGCTGCACAGCATCGGCATAGGCGCGCTGCTCATCGGCGATATCCACGGACTGTCCGCCGGACTGAAACGGAAGGTCGATCTCGACCGACACCGCCCCGCCCACTCCGAGGTCGAGGATCCCCTCCTCCACCCGGCCAGCCACTTCGCCGGGCCGTCCACGTGGAATCGAATCAGCAATCGCATTTTTCTTTCGCTGGACCTCGCGTTTCACTTTGGTCTCCAGCTCATTCGCGGCTTGCTCAAACAACCGCTCCGTCGTGGCCTCGGCGGCTGCAACATTGACCGTCAAATCCGCTTCGACGGTCATATCCACATAACGCGCCCCGGCCAGTACCAGCAACAGGTTCCGTTCGGTGCTGATCACATCATAGCCCACTCCGGCCTCGAGCAGCACCATGTCCAATTGTACATCCACCATCGAAAGTGCATCGCGTCCGGGCTTGACCTCGTCCTCCAGCCGCATCCAGATGCCATCGACCAGCACCACCGCACGCCCATGGCGCGCCTCACCCAGCAGCAGGAGTGCACCAGCCAGGTCTCCCATGTAATCGGAGAAGGCGGCATCGACCGGAGCGCTGACCGGGCCGACCCCCACATCCCCCTCGAAGGCCGGCATCCACAGGTACGGTGTCGCCGTGTATTTCCAGCCCGGCGGGTCCTCGCGGGCCGATGCCGAAGCCAGGCACGCGATGGACGCGCAGAGGATACCGGCCAGCAGCGGAGTGATTCGGTTGCAGGAAGCGCGTTGCGTCATGAATCTATCCTCTCGTTCTCTAGAATGCCGTGCCGAGCGATGCGTACATGAGATCATACCCGCCATCCGCCCGGCCATATCCAACGTAGATCGGACCCGCCGCCGAATCGACCCCTAGGCCCACACTTCCCCCGTACCGCAGATCCCCGGTGTCGAAATCATCGGGCCATACATTTCCACCGTCAAACCGCGCCGTGGTGAAAACCGCCCTTCCCAGCTGGGCGGGCAAGGCCGCCAACCGGTAACGGTATTCGATGGTGCCAACCCCGAGATAGGAGCCCCGGAATTGGTCCTCGGCCAGACCGGCAAACCCGAAGGGACCACCCAGGGTGAACGTGGCATACTCGGGAAGATCGCTGTTGAATGCGGATCCGGCCCTGACACCAAGAGCGGCGGTATGGTCACCGATGGAGTGGTAAGAGCGGGCCTCCAACTCGCCCTTCTCGAAATCCCGGTCACCGCCAAGCGATTCGCGGGCAAACGAGGCTTGGGCCGAAACAAAGTAACCATCCCGCGCAAAGACGGTCCTGTCCTGCCGGTCGACAACCAGGCTCACCGACCAACCGGCGAAATCCTCGTCAATCTCGGGCAGGTCACTGGAACCGGTCTCTACATCGGCACGTCCCGAACCCCACCACGGACCTGCGCGCAACTCGGCGTAATGACGCAACTGGATGCCGAGATCAAGCCGCCCCTCGTACGAACTCACATCGTATTCGGCCACCCGTTGCTTTCCATCATAGATGTCCTCGATTTCAGAACGGTACTGGATGTTCGGCGCGACGAAGAACAATCCACCCGCCTCCAGCGGTTGGTAGAATTCGGAGAACAGGTCGAGCACGCTGCCGACCTGGATGTCGTTGCGCCATTCTGCGCCGAGGTCGTTGATGCTCATGCGGGTGAGATTGAGCAGCATCGCCCAATCCGACGCATTGTCGAAGTCGGTGCTGAGGTTCAACCCGAATTTAAAGTAGAGCGGTCCTGATGTTTTTTCGCGGGCATCGTAGGTGATGCGGCCGCCTTCGCGCCCGGCCGGTTCCATCGTGAAAAGGATCTGCTCGAATTCACCGACACCGTACATGCGCATCAGGTCAAGCTGCACGACATCGAAATCCAGCGGCTGACCCGGCTGGGTGCGGATGCGGCCCTCCAGTACCGGACCGGCCACGCGTTGATTGCCGGTCACCCGGACCTCGGTGACCGTGACCGTCTCGGGCATCGGTCTACGGTGGCGATCCAGAAAAGCCCGATACGACGCCTCCGCTACCGACAGGGCTTGCAGAGCCTGTTGTTGCTGCTGGGCCGCAGCCACACCGCGCGGGACGAATTCCCCAACGCGGTCGAACTGCGATGCCGTCATGCCGTCCAGGTCGGGTTGGATACCGATATCCGCCCGCGCATACTGTTCCAATTGCTTGGGACGCTGGGCAATGGCATAGGTCCGGCCCAGGATACCTCCGAGCGAGGCAAACTGCCGAGGATCGACATGATCCGAGCTGGAGCCGACGTCGACCGCAATAATGATGTCCGCCCCCATCGCCTTGACCACATCGACGGGCAGGTTATCAACCACGCCGCCGTCAACAAGGACTCGCCCATCCAGCTCGACCGGGGTAAATACCCCCGGCACGGCCATGCTGGCCCGCATCGCCATGCCAAGGTTGCCATGATCGATCACATGCGGGCGACCCGTGGCCAGATCCGTAGCGACGGCCCGGTACGGAATGGACAATTCGTTGAAATTGGTAACCCCGGCCACCCGCAGGGTGATGTATTGCATCAGGTTATTGAACTTCTGTCCGGCCGCCATGCCGGTGCCGACCTTGAATCCTGTGCGGCCCAGACCGACCTCGAAGAGGAACCGCTGATCCTCGAACTTGCGACGGAAAAACAGCTCGCGGCGTGGCGTCTGATCGCTCAGGACTTCGTCCCAATTCAAGGACTCGAGAAACGCCTGGATTTCATCGGGGGCCATGCCGCCGGCATAAAGGCCCGCGATGATGGAGCCCATGCTGGTGCCGGCAATATAGTCGATGGGCACCCGATTCTCCTCCAGCACCTTCAGCACGCCAATGTGGGACAGGCCCAAGGCCCCGCCCCCTCCGAGCACCAACCCGATCTTCGGGCGGGAGATCGCTTCTGCTGCAGCCGAGGCTGCGATCAGAGGCAGCAGCGTGAGCAGGCAAAAACACACGGGGA
>CALBHI010000347.1 GCA_937894535.1 uncultured Verrucomicrobiota bacterium | reverse complement strand
TCGATACCGACCCGGTGAAGGTCCGTGCCCGCGCCTACGACATCGTCCTCAACGGCGTCGAACTCGGCGGCGGCAGCATCCGCATCCACGACCCCGACCTACAGGCGAAGATGTTCTCGGTGCTTGGCCTGCCCCAGGACGAGATCAACGAACGTTTCGGCCACCTGATCAACGCCCTCGCTTTCGGTGCCCCGCCGCACGGCGGCATCGCCCTCGGCGTCGACCGCCTGGTCATGCTGATGGTCGGCGCGACGAGCATCCGCGACGTCATCGCCTTCCCGAAAACCCAGAAGGCCATGGACCTGATGATGGGTGCTCCTTCCACCGTGGACGGCCGCCAGCTCAAGGACGTTCACCTCGAGCTCGTCTTGCCCCGCGAGGAAAAACGCGACGCCTGATCCGGCCGCGGTTGTCCAGTCCCTGGAACATCACACGCACCGGTTGTCCAGGGATTGGAAAAGCGAACGGTGCGCTGGCGCTGCTCTTGCGTTCGGTGATCCGCACCGATCCTCGAAACCGCCTTGGCCAGATCGGAACTACTGCACCAGCTTGAGGATGTCCGACACCTGGCGGTGCGCCTCGATGGGGTGGCGCAGCGGGAGTTTGCCGATGATGCGGTAGTGGTTCCGGCGGCCCACCTTCTCGCGCAGCAACACCCCGGCCTCGGTCAGGTCGGCCACGATCTTTTGCACCGCACGTTCGGTGATGCCCACCTTGATGGCCACCTCCCGCAACACCAGATCCCCGTCCTTGTGCAGGCACAACAGTACGTGCGAGTGGTTGGTCAGAAAGGTCCACGAGGCGGTCGGTTCGACTTTTTTCGAGTGGGGCATGCAGTCGTCCTGGGTGCGAAAACCTATTCGTGTAATATTATTCGTAATACCCAATACATGAACACGATAATCAACCCGCCCCGAATGTCAACCGCACTCCCGGGGCGGGCGGGCGAGCCATTGCCTCAGCGCCCGCGTTCGCGCAACATGATCAGCAGGTCGAGCGGTTCCGGTTCGGCAACGCCAAGCCGGGTGAGCGCCGCGTGGGCTTGTCCGCGGTGGTGGGTCTGGTGGTTGAAAAGGTGGGCGAGGATTTCCCGGCAGGGCTGCCCGGCCGGGGTTCCGTTCAGCGTCCGGTACTCCACGACCGTTTCGAGATCCGCGCCACACAAGCCCTCCACATAGCGGAGGATCCGCGTATCCTCCGCCCGCCGCGCTTCGGTCAGGGTGGGTAGGTCGTCGGCGATGATCGCATCGAGCGCATCCGGATGGCTTCCTTCCCCGGTCAGCCGCCGCATCCAGATCCGATC
>CALBHI010000346.1 GCA_937894535.1 uncultured Verrucomicrobiota bacterium | reverse complement strand
GTCTTCGTATGGTCATTTCGGCGAGTTGTTGTTCGCCAAAATCCGCTTCCTTAACGAGAAACCGGCCGATCCCGGACTGCTTACCTATTACCAGCGCATCATGTGGGTACCCTCGTTGCATTCGGCAACCTGGGAGTTGACAAAGTGGCTCTTTCCTTTCAGTATTTGGTTAACTGGTGCGTTCAGCATCGTCGCTTGGTTTATTTCCCGCCACCGTCAGGACCCTTTGATCCGATTCTGGCTGTTGGTTTTCGGGGTTTCCCTTTTGGCGTATGTGCTGTTTGTGCGGTTTCATGTGTTCGTCGCCGTGGCCATGGCGTTGATTCTCGGTTGGATATGCAGCCGGAAAGCGCTGGAGGCCTGGTGGTTGCGGACCGTGGCGGTAGTGCTCCTTGTCGCAGTGATTGTCGCCGAGGGTATGCACACCAGCCGGCAACGGTACGCCATGGGGCGACCCAACGTGTATTACCAGGAAATGGCGGAACTGGCGCAATGGTTGGAAAAGCATGTGTCGCCCGATCCAGTGCTGGCCAATATGGGCATTAGTGCATCGATTGCTGCCTATGGAAAGTGTCCGATCGTGATTCATCCGAAGTTTGAGGATCCATCGATCCGCCAGCGGCTTGAGCACTATGGCGACCTGCTGTTCGGGGATGATGAAAAGGCGCTGCGTGATTGGATGGATTCGTTGGGTGTTCGTTATTATGTGTATGCGAAGGGTGAGTTTGCCCGGGAGAAGCCGGAATACCAGATGCGGTACTTCGTCAACCGCATGGATCCTCCGGAAACATCCCCGGCCCGCCGCTTTGAAAAGGATGATCCGTCCTTGCGGTATTTCCGGAAGCAATGGGGAAATCGCAAGTACACCGTGTATGAAACGTTGCGTGTTGGTGAAAGCAACCGTGCGGATGCCTTGGCTGATCTCGCCGCGGAGCACCTCGCGGTGGGTCGATTGGCCGATGCCGAGGCGCGGGCCATGCAGGCCTTGACCATTGATCAGCAGCATGAACAGGCGTTGAAGATCATGCGGCATGTTGGAAGCCTGATGGAGCAGGGACTACGGATCGAGCCGGGAGTACCGGGTCCGTGATTCAACCCTTGGTGATTGGTCTGACCGGTGGTGTCGGGTGCGGTAAATCGAGCGCGGCGGATGTGCTGCTGGCCGACGGGGTTCCGGTGTTTGATGCCGATCATGCGGCCCATCAAGCCGTGGCTCCGGGATCCGAAGGTTTGCGGGCGATCGTTGAGGCCTTTGGTCCTGCCTACGTGCGGGAGGGCGAGCTTGATCGCCGGGCCATGGCGGCCACGGTTTTTGGCGATGCCGTGGCCCGGGAGACGTTGAATGCTATCGTGCATCCGCGGGTGTTTGCCGCCATGCAGGATTGGCTGGTGGCGAACCAGCAAACGCGGCCGGCCGTGGTGGTGATGATACCGCTGCTCTTTGAGAAGGGGGCGGAACAGTGGTGTGATGCCACCATGGTGGTGGCCGCGGATGAAGCGACGGTTATGAACCGACTGGCTGCCCGCGGATGGTCGGAGTCGGATTCTCGTGCGCGCATGCAGGCCCAGTGGCCCTTGTCGCGCAAGATAGAACGGGCCGACCGGGTCGTCTGGAACAATGGAACGAAAGAGGAACTTGCGGCTGCGGTGCGGGATGCATACCGGTCGTTGATTTTGGAAAGGAAGAACCGTCATGAATGAAGAGAGCAACAACAACAAGCCGCATCGCCGTGGACGACACAACCGTGGCCGCGGGCCCCGCCGCGAGCACCACCACCACGAGCGTCCCCGCCATCACCCGGATGATGAGCAGGACATGATGCCGCAACAAGGGCCGGGTGATGCTGCTCCTCCGTCCATGAACGAACATCCGAACCATCCGTCGCCGGCGATGTCGATGGAAAATGACGAGGGGAACGGCCAGCCGCCATCGGCTCCCGCCCATCCGATCGTCGGCAAGAACCTCAAATTGTTCGAGTTGCAGGAGATGACCGTGCCGCAACTCGTGACCATGGCCGATGAGTACGGCATGCGCGATCTCGGCGCCCTGCGCAAGCACGAGTTGATTTTCGAGATCATGAAGACCAACGCCCGTGCCAACGGAACCATGTTTGGTCGCGGTATCATGGAGATTCTGCCCGATGGGTTCGGCTTCCTTCGTTCACCGCTATACAACTACCTTGCCTGTCCCGAGGACATCTATGTTTCGCCGTCCCAGATCCGCCGGTTCGCCCTGCGGTCGGGTGATTATGTCGAGGGTGAGATCCGTTCCCCCAAGGAAAAGGAACGTTTCTTCGCGCTGCTGAAAGTGGAGCGGATCAACGGCACCGCGCCGGAACACACCAAATCGAAAATCCCCTTCGGCGACCTCACCCCGTTGTTCCCGAATCAGCGCCTGGTGCTGGAGACCACGCCCGATGAAATCTCCATGCGCGTGATGGACATCCTGACTCCGATTGGCAAGGGACAACGCGGACTGATCGTGGCCCCGCCCCGCACCGGCAAAACGGTGTTGATGCAAAAAATCGCCAACAGCATCTCCGCCAATTCGCCGGAATGTCATTTGATCGTACTGCTGATCGACGAGCGCCCGGAGGAAGTTACCGACATGCAGCGCAACACCAAGGCGCAAGTGCTCAGTTCGACCTTCGATGAGCCCCCGGAACGGCATGTGCAGGTGGCGGAAATCGTCATTGAGATGGCCAAACGCATGGTGGAGTGCGGCAAGGATGTGGTCATCCTGCTCGATAGCATCACCCGCCTGGCCCGCGCCTACAATACGGTACAGCCGCATAGCGGCAAGATCCTCTCGGGCGGTGTCGATGCCAACGCCTTGCACAAGCCCAAGCGCTTCTTCGGCGCCGCGCGCAACATCGAGGGCGGCGGCAGCCTGACCATCATCGCCACCGCGCTGGTAGATACCGGTAGCCGCATGGACGAAGTCATCTTCGAGGAGTTCAAGGGAACCGGCAACATGGAGATCTGCCTGGATCGCCATCTGGTGGACAAGCGTATTTTCCCGGCGATCAATATCGAGAAATCGGGCACCCGCAAGGAGGAGTTGTTGCTGCATCCCGATGAACTGAACAAGATCTGGATCCTGCGCAAGGCCCTCAACGGCGTGCCGGCCGTGGAGTCGATGGAGCTGATGGTGAACCGGCTCAAGAAGACCAAGAGCAACATCGAGTTCCTGATGGCGCTACAGGGTTGATCGGACGAATACCGTGACGGCAGGGAAGTCCAGGCGGCAGGGTTGGTCGGGCTTGCGTCCCCATGGGGCGGCCGTAATCGCCCTGTTGGTATCGGCCGCTCTGCACGCCACGCTCTTGTCCCGGGTTGATCAACTGACCATCCTGCGTCTGCCGAACTCCGTGGATCCGCCGCGTTATACCCCCATGGAATTGGTGGATGTGCGTATGCAGCCACCTCCGGAGACAGTGGCCCTGGAGGCGGCATCACGGGAGTCGGCGGACGCTGGATTGCCGCCCGCCGGGTTGCCCGACGCGGAAGCGGTCGCCGTATTGCGCCCGCCGGAGCCGGTTCGCCTTCCGTTGCCGGAGGCTCCTCCGGTCGCGGCCACGCGTTCGCCGGACCAACCGGATGGGCAGGTTGATCCCGTGCTGCGACAGGATGTCATGGCGATTCAGGACCGCATGGTGGCGGATGACGAGGCAGCCTTGCCGCGTCGGTGGGTGGAGGCCGATATCCCCCGTATCGATCAGGCTCCGGATATCCAATTGCCGGTCGCGGCAACCCCCGTGCTGGAGGAGGCCCGTGGATTCACCGCTGCATCGGCGGCGGTATTCGTCGAAGACATGGAGGCGGGGACTCCGGACTGGTCGGCCGTGATGGCCCAGCGTGGTGTGGCGGATGCCCGTGGGGAGCCGATCCGGCCCGTCCAGGGCAGGACCGGCGGACCGGGTACGCTGGATGAGCGGCCGGAAGAGGTCAGCCAGCTTACCCCGATCGAGAACTTGCTGCAGATCCGGGTTGATTCATTCACCGAACCGGACGGCTCGTACCTGTATGTTGCGGTGCACATCGAACCGGCCCGCGAGGGGATTCTGGCGACGCAGCCACGCGATATCCTTTTCATCCAGGACAGTTCGGAGAGCATGACGCCGTGGAAGCTGGATGAGTGCCGCCGTGGTCTCAAGCGGTGGTTGGATTTCCTGAATCCTGGCGACCGTTTTGAGATCATGGGTTTTCGCAACGATACCTATGCATGCTTCGGCCAATGGACCGCGTACGATGCTGCCAGCCGTGAGCAGGCGATCCGGTTTATCGATGGCTTGCGGGCATCAGGAGACACGGATGTGTACCGGTCTCTGGAAACGGCGTTGACCATGCCACTCGAAGCGGGTCGGACGCCGTTGCTCATCCTCGTAACCGACGGGCGCCCGACCGTGGGTATTATCGGCAGCACGGACATTATTGAGGGTATCACGCGACGGAACCGGGGTCGCGTCTCGATGTTTTCCGTCGGCGGTGGCAAGAAGGTGAACAGTTTTTTTCTTGATCTGATCAGTTACCGCAACCGCGGCGAAGCCGTGGTGGTGCGGGGTGACGAGGAGATTCCCGCCGCCATGGAGACCTGGGCGCGCCAATTGCGCCGTCCGGTCCTTACCGATCTTTCCTATGTGTTTTCCCGCGTGGATACGACCGATATCTATCCCAAGCAATTGACGCATTTGTTCCTGGACCGCCCTTTGACCATCCATGGCCGTTTTGCCGGCACGACGGAACGTATCACCTTCCAGGTCGTCGGGCGCTCCGGTGGCGCATGGCATGACATGGTGTTCGATCTGGACCGCGGCCAGATGAATCCGTCCGGCTCCAACGTGCGCCAGCAGTGGGCGTGGCAAAAGGCATACCACATGATCGGCGACTACCTTGGCGATCCGTCGGAATCCCGGATGGCCACGATCCATGATTTTGCCGATCAGTACGAGTTGCTGGTGCCTTATGGATTCAGCCGGGCGATGCCCCGCACGGGGAACCGCTGATATGTACCGTGTACGTTGGATGATGGCGATGACCGCCCTCGCGCTTGCGCTTGGCGGTTGCCGCGCACCGCAGCCTCCGGCATCCGCGGCGAAGGGGGAAACCAGGGCATCCCGAAAGAAACCTCCCGCCGCGGCGCCGGTTGCGGCGCCGGTCGGGTTGAGCACGCACCGGATTTACGAGGATGGGCGTG
>CALBHI010000345.1 GCA_937894535.1 uncultured Verrucomicrobiota bacterium | reverse complement strand
ACCAACGGATGGCGCGTAGAAAACGACATCGTCGATGCGATCGCCGTTGTAGTCTCCAGGCGCAGGAATGACCGACGGAATATTGAAGGTGAACCGCTGAAGTGTCCGGGTGGAACTCCGCCGGATATGCCAATCGGAAATCGCGGGATCCATCACCGTGACATCGGCTCGCCCGTCGCCATCGTAATCGGCGGGAACCGGCACCGCGGACGACCAACCCCACTGTTGCTTGATCATCTGTCGCGTTGTGCTGGGAAGGATATACCACATCCCCTCGGCGGGATGATAAACGGCCAGGTCGGCAAGCCCGTCACCATCGTAGTCAGCGGGAACCGGCCGGGCCTCTGACCATCCCCAATTCTGTAACCGCAGACGTCCGGTGCGCGTTTCACGGATATACCAATTTCCCGCAAGCGCGTGGTAGACGGCCAAATCACACTGACCATCGCCGTCGTAATCGGCCGGAACAGGAATGGCCTGATTGAACCCCCACGAGGTCTCAACCTTGCCGCCGGAACTCAACGAAATATACCAGATTCCGGATGCGGGATGCTGGACCGCAACGTCGGTGATGCCATCCCCATTGTAATCCGAGGGAACAGGAATGGACTCGCTCCAACCCCATTGCCGGTAGAGCGCCGGTTGCGAAGAGCGGGCTACATTCCACTCGCCGGAGGCAAACCTGTACAAGGCCAGATCGGAACGCCGATCGCCATCAAAGTCGTTCCCATCGATGGGATCATGCACCGCCATGACCGGCGATGCGAACAACCAGCTCAACACAACAATCCGTAAATACAGGGTTAGATCGGAAGACCTATGTTGCATGAATACGACCTCCGGAATTAACGTGAGGGGGTCGGAGGAAAGGCGCGGCTCCAGCCGAATTGGCGTTGGGCCTGGCTATTGCTCTCGGACTGGGCGATGTACCAGCGACCTTCACGTGGCCAGTATACTGCGATATCCGTGCGGCCATCGCCATCATAATCGGCCGGGACAGGCAATGCCTCCGACCATCCCCAATTGCGTGTCGTGAGCAGTCCACTCCCGCTGTTCCGTACATACCAGACACCGGACGGACGGTGATAACAGGCGATATCGACAGCACCATCACCATCAAAGTCCCCCGGGGTGGGCGTGACTTCGATCCACCCCCACTGGATGACCCGCGTCTGCAAATTGCTTGATGGACGAATGTACCAGGTGGCAGCTTCCGGATGGTACACCGCGATGTCGGTTCGACCATCCCCGTCGTAATCGGCAGCGACCGGAATGGCTTGGCTCCATCCCCAATTCTGCAACTGGAGGGCATTGTTCGAACTGCGCTGGATATACCAGTTTCCTGCGGCACGGTGATACACGGCGAGGTCCGCCTTGCCATCGCCGTCGTAGTCGCCCGGCACAGGCTGGGCCTCGGACCACCCCCATGCCACCTGGCGCAACCGCTTGCTCGAGCTTTGCTGGATGTACCAAACACCGGCAGCCTGATGGTAGACGGCCAGATCGGTAAGCCCGTCGCCATCATAATCGGCCGGAACCGGCGTCGCCTCTACCCAGCCCCAGGATTGGGAGACGATGGTGGAAGCCATGTCGCTGGCAAACCACATGCCCCCCTCGGGCCAGAAGAGGTCGAGGTCGGCTTTGCCGTCGCCGTTGTAGTCGCGTTGGGCGGGGAGCACGTAGCGGTCGCGCAGGGGCGGGTTGAGCCAGGCTTCGATGCGGGGGAAGGACTGGTCGAAGCGGCCGAAATCGTCGAGGCCGGTGCGGAAGGAGCAGGAGGAGTAGCCGCCGTAGAGTTGGCCGATGATGCGTTTGGCGCTGTTGAAGAGCGGGCTGCCGCTGCTGCCGCCCTCGGTGGCGCCGGTGGTCCAGCGGACTTTCCAGTAGGTGGCGTTGGCGGTGTTGATGTTGCCGAAGCTGATGCGTTTGTGGGATCCGTCGGGATGGTGGATGACGGTAACCGGTTCTCCGGCGTTGACCGGGGTGCTGGACCAGGCGGCGCGGGTGGTGTTGGTGGGGGGACGCTGGCGCAGGCGCAGGAAGGTGAAGTCGGAGAGCTGCGCGTAGGTCGCGCCGACCAGGTAATCCGCCCCGCCCCCGGTGCGCGGCACGTCCTGCGGATTCGGAGGTGGCCCGTTGCAGAACGGCGTGTTGTAGAACCAGTAGATCTCCAGGTTCGAGGCCTCGCCGGGGGTGCCGACGCAGTGGTTGGCGGTAAGGAAATAATCGTTGCGGAAGGAGACCGGCGCGCCATCGGTGACCAGCGTGCCGGTGCAGAAGATGAATCCGACGTCGGTGATTGAGCCGATGGCCGCGATGGCCTTGGCCGTCTCCGACCACTCGGTGTAGCAATTCGGATCGCCGTGGCAGGCCCCGGCCTTGGCGGCTAGCGGATTCGGGAAGTCGTACACGTGCACGATGCGCTCGAGCCGCACATCGAGATCGCCCGGCGCGGCGCGCGCGGGGAGCAGCAACTCGATGACCGCGCGTTCGGCAAACACCGTTTCGGTCCACAGGCGGCCGTCGGCGTCGATCGACGCGGCATCATACGGACCACTCACCTTGTCCGGCCGGTCGGGATCGTAGGCGATGACCTGCGCGCCGGCCGGCAATTGGCGGAACAACAACTCGGCGCGGATGCCGGTAGCCAGCGGCGATTCCACCATCCACACCAGCAGACGACGCCCGTCCGGCAACCGCGACCAGATGGCAGACGAACCGCCCGCGGTGTCACGCGAACGCAGTGGCTTGGGCAAGGCCCGGAAATAGCCGATACGGCGGGAGCCCTTGGCTAGCGACGCCTCATCGGTGAACTCGGCCGCGTCAGGCAGATCAAGCCGCACCACCGCCAGGTCGCCGGTCACCGGCGCCGACAACGACCACGGCACCACCGGCTCCGCCCACATCGGACCGGCCAACGCCACCACCACCAACGCAGACAGCATGGATTTCAACAGGATTCCCCCACGGTTCTACCAGCAATAAACCCCAACTCCCCCGCCCCGTCAAATTTGAATAAATGAAAAGAAACCCGATCCGGGACTCATGGAAGGCCTTACGCGATCTCGGGTAGCGGGCGGACGGCGAGGAAGAGGGGTTCACCACCCGGCCCGCCAGGCGGACCTAGAGGACACGGAGACCACGGAAGGAAAACGGGATGATGCGGCTTCTGTAGTTCCGGCGTTATACGCCGGAAGCGGAGGAAATCAGGAGAAGGAACTACGGAACACGCGGAATGCACGGAAGCGGGATTAACCACCCGTCCCGCGGAGCGGGACTAGAGGAAGAGGAGGAAGAGGAGTGAAGAACTACGAAACACGCGAACGACACGAAAAAATGGCGGCCAAAGGCATGTGATGTTGAATCAAGATAACAGCAAGATGATGCTCCCCGTCTTTATCGGCGAGCGCAGCGATGTTTACCCGCCGGAGGAGGGACGATCTGTGAACACCTGGATGCTTCGGGTAGTTTTGCGAAGCAAAACTACCCGAAGCATCCAGGTATCATCCACGCAACCACATACCGCGCGAAACCACGCACCCCTCCCCTTTTCGTGTCGTTCGCGTATTTCGTAGTTACTGCCTTACCGCCAGTGGTAGCGGTGCAGGCTGCAGCGGCGGGCCCAGGAACGGGGCATTGCTTCGGCGAAGTGGCCAGCGAGGGTGCCGAGGGTTTTGGCGACGGTGTAGCAGGCGTAATACGGGATCCACAGCGGATGCTTGGTGAGCATGTGCATGAACTCGCGCCCGAGGTAGCTGAACCCCATCGAGGCGCTGGTGCCCATGTCGTGCTTGGGGAACACAAGGGTGAGCGAGTACACGCTGTCGAAGTACCGGCGGAACACCACGTTGAGGGTGTAGTTGTGGGAGTGGGTGACCACCGACGCCGGCTGGTACACCACGGCGTAGCCGGCATTGAGCAGGTCGCGCGAGATCTGCTGGTCCTCGCTCATGATCAGTTCCTCGTCAAACGGGTGATCGAGCAGGGCTTGGCGGCGGTAGGCGGCGCTGACGTTCGAGAGAAATACGTCGTGCAGGGAAAGCGGTTTGTGGCCCTCCTTGGCCCGGCGCACGGCGAGGCCGGGCGGGAAATGGGTCTCCAGGAAGTACCGCTCCATCGGATTGGCATCCGGATAGGGAACCTGGCGCGAGTAGGTCGCGGCGACCTGCGGATCCTCGAACGGGATCAGCAGCTTTTCCAACCAGTCATCGCCGCGCGGGGTGGCGTCCTGCGACAGGAAGACCACGACGTCGCCGGTCGCCTCGGCCGCACCGAGGTTGCGGGATCCGCCGTGCGAAAACCGGGCGATGGGGATGACCCGGACCTTGTCGAAGGTCGTCGCGATGTCGCGGGTGCGGTCGGTCGAGTTCGAATCGACCAGGATCACCTCGTCGGGAGGAACCGGTTTCTGGTTCAGGATGGCCGGCAGCAACGTGGGCAGGTACTTCTCGGCGTTCAGGACGGGAATCGCCACGGAAATCCGCCCCGGGATCGGCCGCGTCGCTGATGCATGTCGTTGAGGTGCAGGCATGGAGAAAGGGTTGTAAATCAGCGCAGGAACAGGATCAATCAAATCCTGCGCGGCGGGGAAGCGGGTTGAACCACCCGTCCCGCGGAGCGGGACTAGAGGACACGGAGGCCACGGAGGAAGAACGGAACCGCAAAAGAATGCGGCTTCTGTAGTTCCGGCGTTATACGCCGGAAGTGGAGGAAGCAAGGAGAAGGAACTACGAAATACGCGAACGACGCGAAAAGGGGGCGGCAACCAACCCACCCCGGCCTGCGGCCACCCCTCCGGGGAGGGGATTTGCGGATTGTGCCTTACACCGCGGCGAGCCTGCCCGGCCAAGGGGCCACGCTCCGGATGATATTGAATCAAGATAAGTACAAGATGATGCTCCCCGCCTTTTATCGGGCAGACTCCGCCTCCGGCGGGCGAGCGCAGCGATGTTTACCCGCCGGAGGAGGGACGATCTGTGAACACCTGGATGCTTCGGGTATCATCCACCCACCGCACGACGCTTGGCAACGATTCACCGCACCGCTTCCACGCGGTAGAGGACGAAGTCACCGCCGCGCAGTTTGAGCGAGGACGGGATGCCGCGCAGGGTGTCCTGCACGATGGTGCTCTCGAGCGGCAATTCGGCGAGGGGCGTGAAGGTGAGCGCGGCATCCGAAATCGGGCCGCGCATGCTTAGGAACACCACCGGCTCACCTCGCTCCAGCCGGGCGCGCATGATGCCGGCCAGCTTGCTCCGGGCATCGGGCTCGCGGCGTTGCAGTTCGTAGCTGCGGTGTCCGTGCAGATAGCGCAGCGGCGCGGCAAAGCCCGGCTGATCGCAAAATACCGTGGACCCGGGTGGTATCCCCTGCTCCACCCGCGTGACCCAGTCCAACAGGCCCGGCCAGTCGCGGTGGCGGGCCAGGTAGGCCGCGTCGGATGCCGGGAACGCGGCCAACAGCGTCACCAGCGCGGCCCCGGCAACGGTGGACCGCGGCCACCAACCGCGCCGGGCCAGAGCCGCCAGCGCACCAACCACAAGCAGGACCAGCAGCGGCAGGATCACCGGCACGAACCGGCGCGCCACCCACATCAGGAAATGGTCGTTGAAGACATGCGTGGTGATGATGACCAGCGACACCGTGGCGGCGTAGAGCAAGGCGCGGCGCGGCAGGTCGCGGCAGGTCCAGACCGCGGCGACCAGCGCGACGAGGGCCAGCACGAGGGCTGGCCAACCGACGAAGGCAGCGAGATGGAAGATGTTCCCGGCATCGTGTCCGGCCAGCAGCGCGAAGAGGGTGTGATCGGCACCGAGTCGTTCACGCAGCCATCCCACCCCGCCTCCACCCGCCGCGAGCCACGGACGTACCACGCCCGCAACCAGCAGCCAGGCGATGAGGCCAAAGGTCAGCACCCGACGCAGCCAGCCGTCCCACCGGTCCATCCGCGCGGACAACCAACGGCGCGCCAGCAACCGCACCAGCAACCAGGCGAGGATCACTCCGGTCACCGAGGCCAGGACCGGGACGACCATCGAACTCACCGGATGGTAGTACGGGGCGACGTGGGTCTGGATGTGGTGGAAGTGGGCGACCGGCGGAACCAGCGCCACCAGCATGGCCACAATCCGACCCGGATGAGCCGCGCCGGGGAGTCCGGCAAGCAGCCACAACATTACCGGCACGAGCAGCAGGATCGTGTCGTAACGCAACAGCAGGGCAAATCCGAGGCACCAGGCGGACAACACGGCAAGGCCCATGCCGCCTTCGCGGCGCGACTGGCTGAGCAGCAGGAACACCGCACCGGCGAGCAGGAAAAACTGGGTGGTCATTTCAGCGGTGGGAAATCCGGCCTGCCAGACCTGGGCCGGGCTGACCGCGAGCAGCACGCCGGCCACCCACCCCCACCGCGCGCCCCAGAGCAGCGAAGCGAGGATGGCGATGAGCAGGACACTGCCGGTGTGAAAGAGCGGATTCACCCACCACGCGGCGCGGACGCCGCCGAGCGGCCAGGCGGAGGCCATCAGGCAGGGATAGGCGTGGTGGAACGAGGGAGAGGTCGTGCCGTTGGGGAGGATGCGCATGCCGCCGAAGGGCTCGGACACCCCGAACAGGTTTCGGGAGAGCACGGCCTTTTCGTCATCGGTCAGCGCGGCCAGGTCGGGGTCGACGATCTGCACCGATCCACCCCGCACGACGGCGGCGGCGGTGTGCAGGTACACGCCGGGATCCCAGCCGCCGAGGACCATTTCGCTTTGGCGCAGGTTGGGCAGCAAGGCGAGAAGAACGAGGCCGAGGCCGGCCATGAAGGTGCGGGGGGACCACGGTGCGGTGGCGCGGGCCAGCGGACCGGCCAGCCACCCGCCCAGTGCGGCACCGGCAAGGCCGATCCACCAGGTTGTCGCGGCCACGAACTGCCCGCGGCCGGCCAGCCACAAGCCGGACCAGCCCATGGCGAGCAGGAAAGCCACTAACGCGGCACCGGCCCGCACGGCAAGCGGGGTCAGGCGCGGACAGGAAGTCGAAACCGACGGCATGACGCGACGGTACGGGCGCACGCGAGAACGGGTCAAGCGATCAGTTCGTCATGGGAGCAAGGAAGAAGTGTTTACCACCCGGTCCGCCAAGCGGACCTAGAGGACACGGAGGGAAAACGGAAGGAAGCGGCTTCTGTAGTTCCGGCGTTATACGCCGGAAGCGGAGGAAATCAGGAGAAGGAACTACGGAACACGCGGAATACACGGAAGCGGGGTTCACCACCCGTCCCGCGGAGCGGGACTAGAGAAAGAGGAGGAAGAGGAGTGAGGAACTATGAAACACGCGAATTACACGAAAAAATGGCGGCAATAGGCATGTGATGTTGAATCAAGATAACAGCAAGATGATGCTCCCCGCCTTTATCGGCGAGCGCAGCGACGCCGATGTGTGAACACCTGGATGCTT
>CALBHI010000344.1 GCA_937894535.1 uncultured Verrucomicrobiota bacterium | reverse complement strand
CACTTGACACTTGACACTTGACACCTGACACCTGACACCTGACACTTGACACTTGCCACTTGTCACTTGGTCACTCTTTAAAGCACGGCAAACGAAAGATAACATGGAATTCACTCCGACAACGATCCCGGGACTGGTGATCATCCGGCCGGCGGTGTTCGGCGACGACCGCGGCTATTTCTTCGAATCCTACAACCGTGAGAAGTTCATGGCGGCCGGGCTGAACCCGGAATTCAGGCAGGACAACGAGTCGTGTTCAAAAAAAGGGGTGGTGCGCGGCCTCCATTTCCAGGCGCCGCCCTTCGAACAGGGAAAACTGGTGCGGGTGGTGCGCGGCGCCGTGCTCGACGTGGCCGTCGATATCCGGAAAGGATCGCCCACATACGGAAAGTGGGAATCGGTCGTTCTTACAGGAGAGAATAAAACGATGTTCTGGATCCCCCCCGGGTTCGCCCATGGTTTTGCCACGCTGGAGGACGACACGGTCTTTTTCTACAAATGCACCAACGTCTATGACAAAGCTTCGGAAGGCAGCATCATCTGGAACGACCCCGACCTGGGAATCGACTGGGGAGTGGAGACGCCCGTGATCTCGGGCAAAGACCAGCTCTGTCCCCGGTTCCGCGACCTGCAGAGCCCGTTTTAACCTGCGCCCGGTATCCACCCGGCCGCGCAGACACCGGAACACAAGGCGCTGAAACACCCTCGTTGTGCCCCGGCTGCTCCGCGGACCACAAAACCGAACCCATGAACAGGAAAATCATCCTCATCCCCGCTGCACTGGCTGTGGCCCTCCTCACGGTCTGCGGGATGGTGGCTGTGAAGAACAGCGACCAAACCTATCGCAGCCTCTTCGACCGCCACATGCGGGTCATTCCGCCCGAAACGCCAGGCCAGGCCTCCTTCGCCGGCGAAGAGGCCCCGCTCGACCTCTACTACGTCAGGGAAGCCCTCGAACGGGAGATCATGGCCGGAACCTTCATGCACTCGAACACCGTCATGGTGCTGAAACGGGCACACCGCATGTTCCCGGTCATCGAACCCATCCTGAAGCGCAATGGCGTTCCCGACGACTTCAAATTCCTCGCCGTGGCCGAAAGCAACCTCCTCAACGTCACCTCCCCCGCCGGCGCCGAAGGGTACTGGCAGTTCATGGAAGCCGCCGGCAAAAAGCACGGGCTGGAGATCAACGACCGCGTGGACGAACGCTACAACCTGGAAAAAGCCACCCAGGCAGCCTGCGAATACCTGCTCGAGGCCCGGCAGAAGTTCGGAAGCTGGACCCTCGCCGCAGCCGCCTACAACCGCGGGCCCGACGGCCTCCAGCGGGCGATCGACAGCCAGAAGGCAACCAACTACTACGACCTCTACCTCAACGACGAAACGGCCCGCTATGTCTATCGCATCATGGCCATCAAGGAGATCTGGAACAAGCCGGTCCGCTACGGCTTCCTGCTGCGCGAACAGGACCTCTACCCGGTCATCCCCACCCGGCAGGTGTCGGTGGATTCTGCCATCGCCGACCTCCCCGCCTTTGCACGGTCGCAGGGAACCACCTACCGCGTGCTGCGCGAACTCAACCCGTGGATCCACCACTACAACCTGCCGAACAAGGACAACAAGACCTACGTGTTCCGCTTCCCGCAAGAGGGCGCCCTGAGCATGAAAAACCTCATGCAGTCGATGCCCTCCGGCGAGACCTTCTACCACGACACCCTGCGAATCAACGAAATACACTGACCTGCTGCCTGACTGCCCCTTGGAAGAGAATCTTGAAGTTTTCGGTGCCCGGGTCCACAACCTGAAGAATTTCGACCTGTCGATCCCGCGGCACAAGCTGGTGGTCCTCACCGGCCTCAGCGGCAGCGGCAAATCGTCGCTGGCCTTCGACACCATCTACGCCGAAGGGCAGCGCCGTTATATGGAGACCTTCTCGGCCTACGCCCGGCAGTTCATCGGCAACCTGGAGCGCCCCGACGTGGACCGCATCACGGGGCTCAGCCCTGTGATCTCGATCGAACAGAAATCGACCAGCCGCAACCCGCGCTCCACCGTGGGCACCATCACCGAGATCTACGATTTCCTCCGCCTGCTCTTCGCGCGCACGGCCGATGCCTACTCCTATGAGACCGGCGAGAAGATGGTGCGGTACTCCGAACAACAGATCGTCGAACTGATCCTCGAAGCCTGCCAGGGGCGCGACATCTTCGTCCTCGCCCCCGTAGTGAAGGGCCGCAAGGGCCATTACCGGGAGCTCTTCGAGCAGATCCGCAAACAGGGGTTCCTCCATGTGCGCATCGACGGCGAGGTGACCGAGATCACCCACGGCATGCAGCTCGACCGCTACAAGATCCACGACGTTGAGATCGTGATCGACCAGGTGGATGTGAAACCCTCCGCGAAGACAAGGCTCGCCGGCTCGGTCGCCCTGGCCATGCGCCACGGCAAGGAGGTGATGATGACCCTCGACCGCGGCAACGACGCTGTGCGCCACTACAGCCGGCGGCTCATGTGCCCCACCTCCGGCATCTCCTACGAAGAGCCGGAACCCAACACCTTTTCGTTCAACAGCCCCTACGGCGCCTGCCCGCGCTGCAACGGGCTGGGCACCATCTCCGAGATCGACATCGCCAAGATCATCCCCGACCGGTCGAAAACGATCCGCAAGGGCGGCATCGTCCCCATCGGGGAGTACAAGAATACATGGATCTTCAAGCAGATCGAGGCGATCGGCGAGAAGTACGGCTTCGACCTCAACACCCCCATTGCGGAGATCCCCGAAAACGCCATCAACATCCTGCTGAACGGCTCCGACGAGGTGTTCCGGG
>CALBHI010000343.1 GCA_937894535.1 uncultured Verrucomicrobiota bacterium | reverse complement strand
CGACCCCGAGCGGATTCGCCCCGACCGTGAAAAACGGGATGACACGCGGCCCCACCCAACCGAACGCGCCACCGAGGTGTCCGTCGGCCTGGCTGACCTTCTGCATTTCCGCAAGGGCGCGAAGGATCCACCGCACCATGAACACCCCGATCACCGCGGCGGCGATGACCATCCGCTGGATATGGCGGCGGCGGTCCGCCGGTTCGAGTGTCTTCCACCCCTCCAGCACCAAGAGCACCCAGCAGATCGCGGCGATGACCCAGGTGGACATGTGGGTCAGGCAGGTGGCCACCGCCCAGAAGGTCCACCACGCGACCGCCTTGGCCGACGGTGCGCGGCGCACCCGCAACCCGGAGAACAGGTCGACCGTGTACAGGGTCATTCCGGCGGCGAAGGCCATGACCACGACATAATAATAGGCCTCGCGCGATTGATAGAGATGGAACGGCAGCAGCGCCATCCACAGGCCAACGAGCACACCGGCACCGATGCCGCGCCGGCGCATCAGCCACGCCGCCGACCCGAGCACGGTCAGCGTGCCGATCAAGGCGAACGGTTCGCGTACGGTGCGTTCATCGGGGGAGCCGGGACGGAACCAGTGCCAGATCACCGGGATCGAATCGGCCAGCGGGATCTGGTTCATCCACGGAGGATTTTTCCAGAGGTCGGTGAGCGACTGGCCCGGTTGGGACAGGTTCAGGAAGTTGATCTCATCGCTGCGCACCGCCGCGCGGTCGAGATCAACCAGGCGGATCCCCAAAGTCAGCGCAGCCAAAACGGCCAGCGTTATCCATGCGTGTTTATTCATGATCAAACGGCCTTTTCCGGGAGGGTCTTCGTGAGGGTAAACACTTCGGTCCCGGAAGGCGCAAGCAAGGCGACCACCCAGGCCGGAACGATCAGGGCGTTGAACAACAGGCCATGGTAGCGGCCAAGCAGCGCGGTCGGAACGCTTGCGGCCAGCGTATTCGGGAAGGTGGCGTATCCGGATGCCGTCACGGAAAGGCCGTTCGCCTCACCGAGCGCGGCAGCGTGGCGGACGGACGGGAAACTGATGTGGCGGGGGGCATCGAGGCCATGCCAATAACGGCCGAACCAGCGGGCCTCCCACGAGCCGATGTTCGGCACGGCGATGTACAGGCGACCGCCGGGTTTCAACAGCCGCCCGAACAACGCCATCGTGCCGCACAGGTCGGTCACATGTTCCATGACGTAATGGGCGGTAATCAGATCGATACGGCCGGCCCAGTCGGCCGCCAGCGCATCCGTGTCGGAATAAACGGGGAACCCATCAGCCGTGGTCAGCGCGGCGGCCAGGGCCTGGCCCGGTTCGTATCCGACCACGGTGTTGTACCGCGCCCGCACCTCGCGCAGGTAAACGCCGTCGCCACAACCGAAATCGAGCAGGGTTTGTGTGGCCGATAAAGGATCCGGCCGGTGATAGACCTCACGCTGGAGCCAGCGGCGGGCCAGGCGCTGCGGCAGCGAACGGCGCTGGTGGACCGGGTAGTCGGCATAAAAAGGCGCGACATCGGCGGGAACCGGATGCTGCTGCACCAGGCCACACGACGCGCAGGTGAGGTAATCCACCGCCGGCCCCAGCCCGAGGTACAGGTCGCGGCAGGCGGCGCGGTACGGCGTCATGGCACGTCCCCCACAGGCGAGGCACTGGAACGGTTGTGTCATGGCAAATCGGTTCTCCAGGGGCAGGTGCAATTGACACCGCTCTTGATCGGTGGCAGTGTAGCGGTTTGACCGCGATTGACAACAGAAAGCACGATGAACCAGCCTCTTGTATCCATTTGCATCCCCGTATACAACGGCGCGGCGTTTATCGGCGAGACCATCGCCTCCGCCCTTTCCCAGACCTACCCGAACACCGAGATCGTGGTCTCGGATAACGCCTCCACCGACCGGACCGGCGACGTGGTGGCGGAAGCCGCGGCGCGCGACCCGCGCATCCGCTACGAACGGGCGAACACGAATGTCGGTCCGGTCGGCAACTTCAACCGCTGCCTCGAACTGGCCCGCGGCACCTATGTGAAGATCCTCTGCGCCGACGACCTCCTCTACCCCGACTGCCTGGCCCGCCAGGTCGCGGTGTTTGAAGGTGAATCCGGCGCAGCCATCAGCCTGGTGAGCGCCGCGCGCGACATCGTGGACGAACGCAGCCGGGTCCGCCTCCGGCCGCGCCAACCGGTCCCGGCCGGGCGCGTTGCCGCCGCCGATGCGGTCCAACGCACCGTACGCAGCGGCACCAACCTGTACGGCGAACCGCAGTCCGTCCTGTTCCGCACGGCCGACGCCCGCGCGGTCGGCGGGTTTAATCCGAACTATGGATTCTGCCTCGATCTCGATCTCTGGTTTCGCCTGCTGGCCCGCGGCGACCTGTATCGCATTCCTGACGCCTTGTGCGCCTTCCGCGTCTCCCCCCATTCGTGGAGCACCGGCCTCTCCGGCAAACAGGCGGCCGAGTTCCAACGATTCCTCGACGACTGGAAAACCAACGGTCCGTTTGGCCTCACCGCTGACGATGTCCGGCTCGGCGTGCGCCGGGCCGCCTCGAACGACCGCAAGCGGCGGCTATTTTATATCTGGCTTTCCCTGACGGAATTCCTACGATTCGGCCGATGATGCTGGAGGCGGAGAACCGACCATGAACCGTTCACTGTGGAGTATCGCATGACCAAGCCCTTGTGCTGCCGTAGCTGTGGCAAACCCATCCACCATGTCGTGGTCGACCTCGGTGTCTCCCCCTTGTCCAACCGTTACCTGCGCGACGAGGACCTCGAGGGCCTCGAGCCGTTTTACCCGCTCAAGCTGCGCGTGTGCGACGCCTGCTGGCTGGTGCAGATTCCCGAGTTCGTGCCGCCCTCCGACATCTTCCGCGACTACGCCTACTTCTCGTCGTTCAGCGATTCGTGGCTGAAGCATTGCAGCGACTACGTGGACATGATCACCGACCGCCTGAAGCTGGGTCCGTCCAGCCAGGTCGTCGAACTCGCCAGCAACGACGGCTACCTGCTCCAGTACTTCGTCAAGAAAGGCATCCCGGCCACCGGCGTCGAACCCGCCGCGAACGTGGCCGAGGTCGCCATCAAGAAGGGTGTGCCCACCCTCGCCGAGTTCTTCGGCCGCAAGTTCGCCCACACCCTGATCACCCTCGGCAAATCCGCCGACCTGGTCATCGCCAACAACGTGCTGGCCCACGTCCCCGACCTGAACGACTTCATCGGCGGCATCCGGATGATCCTCAAGCCGGGCGGCGTGCTGACCGGGGAATTCCCCCACCTGAAAAACCTGTTCGAGCAGGGTCAGTTCGACACGATCTACCACGAACACTTCAGCTACTTCTCGCTGATCGGCATGGAGAACGCCCTCGCCCGCCACGACCTCG
>CALBHI010000342.1 GCA_937894535.1 uncultured Verrucomicrobiota bacterium | reverse complement strand
GATGGCGAGGTGGCCGGTCAGGTAGGCGGCGGGCACGGCGACGAGGCCGGCCACGACCAGGAAGAGCGTAAACCGGTGCGCGTGCAGGCGTGCGGCGAAGCCGGGGGCGTCAGGCATCGGCCGCCCTCCCCTTTGGCGCGAACAGGCCGGCCGGTTTGAACTGGATGAAGGTGACGATGATGATGAGCAACACGACTTTGGCCCAGATGGCGCCGAAGGTGAAACCGCCGATCTCGAGCGGTTCAATGAGCTTGGTCAGTACGCCGATGCCGAGGCCGGCGCAGATGACGCCGATCATTTCGCCGACGCCGCCGGTGACGACAACGAGGAACGAGTCGATGATGAAATTCTTCTGGCCCATGTCGGGGGTCACCCCGCCGATCAAGGTCCAGGCGTAACCGGCGATACCGGCGAGGCCGGAACCGAGGGCGAAGGTCAGCCGGTCGACGAGGCCGGTGTTCACGCCCATCGACGCGGCCATGTCGCGGTTTTGCATGGTCGCGCGCATGTTCAGGCCGAGCCGTGAGCGCTGGATGAGCTGGTGCACGGCGAGCAAGGCGACGACACACAGGCCCATGATGAAGAGGCGTCCGTAGGGCAAGGTCAGGTCGGGCAGGATCTCGATGCCGCCGCGCGCCCAGGCGGGGGCGTTCACGCCGATGTTGTCGCCGTAGCGGAGGCGGACGGCCTGGATCAGGATCAGGCCGAGGCCCCAGGTCGCGAGCAGCGATTCGAGCGGGCGTTTGTAGAGGTGGCGGACGACCAGCCATTCGATCAGGAAACCGACCAGCGCGGCGGTCAGGAACGCAGCGGGAAGCGCAGCCCAATAGTACACGTCCTGATGGGTGGCGGAGATAACGCCGGAGGTTGCCAGCGCGGCGAATAGTCGTTGCACCTCGTAGGTGGTGTACGCGCCAATCATCATCATTTCGCCATGGGCCATGTTGATCACGCCCATCAGGCCGAAGGTGATGGCCAGGCCCATCGCCATCAGGATCAGCACCGATCCGAGGGAGACGCCTTGGAACAAGCTGGAGATGCGGTCGAGCAGGAACAGGCGGCGTTCGATGGTGCGGATCGCGTCGGTGGCGACGGCGCGGGTGACATCGCGGGCCTCGGGATCGGCGATCTCGACGGCAAGCAGCTCGCGAAGGCGTGGCACGGCACGCTGGCAGCGCAATTCAGCCAGGGCGAGCATCGCCTCGACCTGCAGGTGGGTACCGGGCGGACTCTGGTCGAGCTGGATCAGCGCCATGCTTTCACGCGCGGTGCGGCGAACTCGGCGGTCGGGGTCATTCGCGGCGAGGTCCTCGAGTTTTTCCATCGCATCGGGCAGCACCGGCGGATCGCCGCATTTCTTCGCACCGGCGATGCGGCTTTCCGCGCGGGGGGAAAAGAGGCGCAACAGGCTGCGGGCATTGGCGACGGTTTTGCGTTCGTTGCGGGAGATTTTGATGGGGGCAAGGTCGGGTTTGGCCACTTCGACCGGGTTTCCGTTCGCATCGCGCAAGGGCACGGCAGTCAGCGGGTCGAGCACGGCCAGGCGCTGGCCGGTACGGGCCTCGGTGACGACAAGTTGTCCGTTCCACCCGGCGACGGAGCCAACGCGATAGGCTTCAAAAAAGGGGTCAAGGCGTTCATCGCCGGTGCGGGCGAGGTCGATTAGCGCGGCCTCGCGTTCGGAGGCGATTTCGGAGAGGAGGCGGGGAAACATCGTGGCCGGTTCGGCGAGGGCCGACCACGGGAGTGTGGTCAGGAGTACGAGGAGGAGCTGCACGCGAAGGTGGTCGAGACAGAGGTTGTTTCCGGCGCGGCGAGGGCGCTGCGGTTCCAACCTGAAAGGGCGTGCGTTCATGGGTGTGGCGGTCAGGCAGGGTGCTCGATTCGGCGTCGGCCGGGATGGGACCGACCGGCACCGGAACAGGGACATTCGGTTACATCTTCTTGGGGCCGCCGGTCGGGGGCGGGAAGTTGCCGTCGGGATGCAGGAAGCGACTGTACGAGTCGGGTTCAACCAGACCATCGCTGGCGTAGACGATCTTGAACTGGCCGTCGGCGAGGATTTCACCGATGAAGACCGGCTTGTGGGTGTGCTGGTTGCTCACGTGCATCTTCTTCGCACCGCCGGGGGCGTCGAACTCCAGGCCATAGGCCGCGGCGCGCACGGCATCGACATCGAACGAACCGGCCTTCTCGGCGGCTGCTTTCCATACATACACGCCGAAGTAGGCGGCTTCGATCGGGTCATCGGTCACGCGGTCGGCCCCGCCGGGCAGGTTGTTCTTGGCGCAATAGGCCTTGAAGTCGGCGACGAACTTCGCGTTCTCGGGTGAGTCGATCGACTGGAAGTAGTTCCAGGCGGCGAGGTGGCCGACCAGCGGCGGGACGTCCATCGCGCGGAGTTCGTCCTCGGCGACCGAGAAGGCCATGATCGGGCAATCCTCGGAGGTCAGGCCCTGGTTCGCGAATTCCTTGTAGAACGGAACGTTCGAGTCGCCGTTGATCGTCGACATCACGCAGGCATCGCCGCCGGCGGCGAATTTCTTGATGTTCGCGACGATGGTCTGGTAGTCCTGGTGGTGGAACGGGGTGTATTCCTCGATGATGTTCTCATCGGGCACGCCCTTCGACTTCAGGAACGCCTTCAGCACCTTGTTCGCGGTGCGCGGGAACACGTAGTCGGTGCCGAGCAGGTAGAACTTCTTGCTGCCGATTTCCTCCATCATGTATTCGGCGGCGGGGATCAGCTGCTGGTTCGGGGAAGCGCCGGTGTAGAACACGTTCAGCGACTGCTCCTCGCCCTCGTACTGCACGGGGTAGAACAGCAGCGCGTTGTATTCCTCGAACACGGGCAGGCAGGACTTGCGGCTCACCGAGGTCCAGCAACCAAAGGTCGCGGCGACCTTGTGGTTCACGATCAACTCCTTCGCCTTTTCGGCGAAGAGCGGCCAGTCCGAGGCGGGATCGACGACCACGGCCTCGACCGGTTTACCGAGCACGCCGCCAGCGGCATTGATCTCCTCGACGGCCATCAACACGACATCGCGCAGCGATGTTTCGGAAATGGCCATGGTGCCGCTCAGCGAATGCAGGACACCGATCTTCACCGGTT
>CALBHI010000341.1 GCA_937894535.1 uncultured Verrucomicrobiota bacterium | reverse complement strand
TCTGGAGATCGCCGTCCATCGTGACCACGACATCGCCGCGCGCGTGGGCGAGGCCGAGCAGCATGGCGGCCGACTGGCCCCGGTTGCGGATACTCCGGACGCCGTGGACAAACGGGTGGGTGGCGGCGGCTTGTTCGATGCGTTTCCAGGTGTGGTCCCGGCTGCCGTCGTCCACGAGGATGACTTCGGCATCCGTGCGCCCGGCGATGACCGCGGCCAGCTCATCGACCAGCAGCGAGACATTGTCTTCCTCGTTGTAAACCGGGACCACTACAGAGAATTTCATCGCCTGATTACACGCTTGTTTATATCGTTCGTCAAGAGCTGGAGTGACGAGGTTTCATGCAAGCATGTGTTTTTTTTGACCGCGACGGGATCGTGAACCGGGCACCGACCACCCGGTACGTGGAGCGCCGGGAGGATTTCCATATCCTGGGCGGATTTCTCGACACCCTCGAACAGGTGATCCGGCTCGGGTATGTCGCGGTGATCGTGACCAACCAGAAGGGCGTATCCACCGGGGCGACGCCGCTGGATGAGCTCCACGCGATGCATGCGATGATCTGCGACCATGCCGAGGCGAAGGGCCTGTCCGTGCTCGACATCCTCTACTGCGATGCCCCCGAGGAGGGGCATCCGCGCCGCAAACCGAATCCCGGCATGCTGCTGGAGGCCGCGGAGAAACATGCGCTGGACCTCGAGCACTCGTGGATGATCGGTGACAACGAGAAGGATGTCATCGCCGGGCAGCGCGCGGGCTGCCGCACCATTTTCGTCGGCACCAAGTCGCTGAAGACCGTGCCGACCCACCAGGTCGCCGACATGGACGAACTGGCCGCCCGGGTAAGCTCGATGATCCCGCCCGCCCCGGAGCGCACCTGACATGTGTGGCATCGCCGGCTTTACCACCTTCGCTCCGCTCGCTGACCCCTCCGGTGTGATCCGGAACATGGCCTCGGTCATCGCCCACCGCGGTCCGGACGGGGAGGGGTTTTATGTCGATCCCGGCATCGCCCTTGGCCATCGCCGGTTGAGCATCATCGACATCGAATGCGGCCGTCAGCCGATGACCTCGCCCGACGGACGCCACACCCTGTGTTTCAACGGCGAGATCTACAATTACATCGAGTTGCGCCAGGCCCTTGAGCGTGAGGGCCAGGTCTTTACGACGCACTCGGACACCGAGGTCCTGCTGCACCAGCTTCGCCGCCACGGCCCGGCCGGCCTTGACGACGTCAACGGCATGTTCGCCTTTGCGTACTGGGACCGCGAGACCGGCTCCCTGTTGCTCGCCCGCGACCGGATCGGGATCAAGCCGCTTTACTACGCGCAGGTAGGTTCCGACCTGGTCTTCGCCTCCGAACTGAAGGCGTTGCTCCGGCATCCCGGCATTTCGCGCGACATCGATCCCCTTTCCATCAGCAAGTACGTCACGTTCGGGTACATCCCCGCGCCGCACACCATTTTCCGCGGGGTGCACAAGCTCGAACCCGGCGCGTATGCGCAGTTCACGCGGAGCGGCCTGACCAAAGCCCTGTACTGGGACATTCCGCTGACCGACAATCCGATCAGCGGCCTCAATGCCGACGATTGTGCGGCGCAATTCCTCGATCTGTTCCGCGACGCCGTGGCCAAGCAGTTGCGCAGCGATGTGCCGGTCGGGGTCTTTCTGAGCGGGGGCATCGACTCGAGTCTTTCCACCGCGGTCGCCGCCACCCAGGTCCCGGGCAAGCTGCACACCTTCTCCGTTGGATTCGAGGAATCGAGCTACGACGAATCGCCGTTTGCGCGGATGGTGGCCGAACGCTACGGCACCGAGCACCACCACGATGTGCTGTCGCTGAAGAAGGCGGTGTCCATGTTCCCCACGGTGATGGGCATCCTCGATGAACCGTTTGGCGATGCCTCGATCCTGCCCACCTATCTGTTGTCGCAGTTCACCGCGCAGCATGTGAAGGTGATCCTCGGCGGCGATGGTGGCGACGAATTGTTTGCCGGGTATCCGTCCTTCCAGGCCCACCGCCTGATGGAAAAACTCTCGTTCCTGCCCACCGGGTGGCGCGATGCGTTGAACCGGCTGGCGCGGAAACTGCCCGTGTCGCAGAAGTACGCCAGCGCCGGTTTCCTGGTGGAGCAGTTCTTCAAGGGTGCGGGGGTTTCGCCGGAGATCCGCTTTTTCCTGTGGATGGGGCCGTACAGCAACGAACAGAAACGCGGTCTGCTCACCGCCGAGCTTCAGAAGTCGATCCTGCGTCAGAACCCGTTCGAGGACATCCTGCGTTATGTGAGCCAGAGCGGACTGGTCAGCGATTTCGAGCGCATCCTGTACCTGTGCATGAAGATGTACCTGCAGGATGACATCCTGGTGAAGGTCGACCGCGCGAGCATGGCGCACGGCCTGGAGGTGCGTGTGCCGTACCTCGACCACAACATCGTCGAATACATGTCCGGGGTGCAGAGCATCTACAAGCTGCACGGGTTCACCTCGAAGTACCTGCTGAAGAAGGCGGCGGCCAGTTTGCTCCCGCCGGAAATCATCAAGCGCCGCAAGGCCGGGTTCATGATCCCGCTCGCCACCTGGCTCAAGGCCGACCTCAAACCGATCGTCGAGGACCTGTGTTCGGAGTCGCGGATCAAACGCGACGGCTATTTCAATCCGGCCTTCGTGCGCACGATGCTGGACGATCATTATGCTGGCCGCCGGGATTACCGGAAGATGATCTGGAACCTGCTGGCCTTCCAGATGTGGAAAGAAAACTATGGCTAAATCCGCCCGGAAATCCGCCGCCCCCGCTCTTGCCACACCCGCGGCTGCGCCTTCGATTCCGCGTCCGGATCCTCGCTGGGTGTGGGGGCTGTTGCTGGTCGCCGCATTGATCCGTTTGCCGTTCCTTGGCCGCTCCGACCTGTGGGTAGACGAACTGCTGTTCATGTGGGATTCGAACATCACCATGTCGCCGTGGCAGGTGTGGGCGCACCACTACCAGAAATTCCCGGCGATCGGGCATCTTCCGCTCGGGGCCATGTTCCACAACGCCCTGCTGCACCTGACCGGACAGTCGCCGGAGGCCATCGTGTACAGTCCGCTGCTGCAACGGCTGCCCGCGGTGATCTGGGGTATCCTGTCCGTGCCGCTGCTTTACCTGGCGGTGCGGCGCTTGGCCGGGGAAACCACCGGCCGCGTGGCCGGGGCACTTTTCGCGGTCGGTTTTTTCCCGGTCTTCTACGCCCGCGAGGCGTATTACTACGCACCGCTGATCTTTTTCTCCATCGCATCGCTGTACGGGTATGCCCGCTGGATGGAGGAGGGGCCGCGGTGGCGTCCGACCCTGCTCTGGCTGGGCGCGATGGCCGCGACGACCCTGTGCCATATCTCCGGGGTCATGTTGCCGTTGTCGTTTGCGCTGGTCGGGCTGATCGGACTGGTGGTGGCCAAACGATCCGCGGAGGCTGTGCCCAAGGCGCCCGGCCTGTCCATCGCGTTGCCGATCTTCAGCACGCTGCCGCTGATCCCGTTCCTGATCATCCGCATGGCTAATCCCGGCCAGCAAGGAGTCAGTGGTGCGCCGTCCTGGTGGATGATCCTGTACGATATGGTGGGAAAACTGTTTGCCGGTGTTTCGATGCCGGCGTTCCTCGTCGCGGTGGTGGTGCTTGCTGCCGGGGTCGCGTCGGTCCTGCGCATGCGCGGGGCGGCCCGCCGGGTTGGCTGGGTCACGGTGGCGCTGGTCCTGATGATCCTCGTCGGCGCGCTTAAGACCCAATACAGCGCCCGCTACTTTTCGGTGGCATCGCCGGGCATGTACGTGTTCTTCGCGGCAGGCCTGGTGGCCATCGGGCAAGCGGTCGGCCGGGGCGTGGCCAGGCGCTCGGCGCTGACGACGTGGGTGTTGGTCGGTCTTTTCGCCGCCGTGCACTTGCTGTTGTTCCATCGCGTGGCCTACCAGTTGGAAGCCAAGGCGCGCAACTACGGCGGAATGGCGCGCTGGGTCAATGAACATGTTGGTGAAGGCGGGGCCTATCTGATCGAAAGCGCCTACGATGTGCGGTTCCTCGGGCAGTATCACCGGACCCCGAACCGCACGCCGATGACCCCGTTTTTCCATTCCACCGCCGAGGACGTGGCGCGCCTGCGCGCCATCCAGCAGGAGATCATGCTGGCGAATCCCGACATCCCGTTTGTCGAGGCCTCACGGCACGGCACCGAATTCAATCCGAGCGTCCCGGTCTGGACCTGGCCGCACGGGTACTACCGGCAACGGGCCGACCTGTGGAACCGGCCGTTGCAGACCCTGGTGGCGCGCGGCATCTGGCCGCAGATCCATGCCGCCGGCATGCCGGATATCGAATACCACACGACCATCTGGTTCAACGAACCGGCGGATCTGCCGGCGGTGGCGGCGGCGCAGGGGCGCGGTAGCTGGGTGTCGTTCGGCGGGTCCTGGCGTTTGGTCCAGGTCGCCCAAGGTGTGTACATGCGGGTGCATCCGCCTTCGCGCGCGGCGATCGCGCTGTCCCCGGTCGTGGATGCCCCGGTCACCGGCGATGTCGTGGTGCGCGGCTCCATCGCCTCTGCCGACCCGGAGATCACGGTGCGCCTCGAGCAGGGGGGACAGGTGTTGGCCAGCGCTCGATGGTCCACCTCGCATATCAACGAGCTGCTTGCCCCCGGCGTTCGCATCACGCCGGGCGGTGCACCGCTCGAGCTGGTGACCGACCCCCAGAAGCAGGGCCGTATCCAGGCCCTGATGGTTGAGCAGGTACGTACGCCTTAGCGCACGGGTTTCGGGGCCTTGCGCGAAAAGGCGCCGGACAGGGCGAGTACCAGCACAAAGACCTGCAGCACCATCGTTGACGGCATCAGGAACCGGAAGTCCAGCGCG
>CALBHI010000340.1 GCA_937894535.1 uncultured Verrucomicrobiota bacterium | reverse complement strand
CACCTGGATCAGACGCGGCTCGCCACCGAAGCAGAAAATCTTGAAGTCCGGGGGCGGTTTTCCCCCGTCATCCAGAAATGCCTCGGCCACGATGCGCGGTTTGAGGTCGCGGTAAATCCACTCGCGGCCATACCAGTAGAAGTTATGGCGAAGCCACCGCGCCAGATCGTAACGTGCCTGGTCGATGTCAAGCTTGCTGCGGTCCGGACAGATCACGTTCCACTTCGATCCGTGGGTGGCTTTCAGGGCGAATGCATCCGGCAAGTCGTTCCACCGGATATCCTCCACACGGTCATACACACCCAGCATGGTGTTGAGATAGGCTTCGCCCACCCGCTCCCGCACAAAGGACCTTACCTCGTACTTGTCCGCGAGCGTGGAGAAGAGCGGCAGGCGGTAATTCAGGGAAAGCCAAAGCAGCTTTTCATTGAAGGTCTGCGGTTGATCGAGATCCGGGGCGCGGCCGAAACGGGCCCGGAAGTCGCGTTCGATCACGGAGCGGTCGGACTCGAAAAACACCCGCTTGCGGAAGACAAACTGGTCGTAGCATTCAAGTCCGGTGATCCGGTCGCGGATACGCGCGAGCAACGGGGCGGGACGAGCATTCGAGGGTTTTTCCATGGACGAGATCATCCTTTCCGGTGGGTACGGCCGCGCACCCATGACAAGGCGGCCTTGGCCCCGGACTTCCACAGGGTGGCGGCGGACATGCCATGCCGTAATCCGTGGCCCACGAACCACAACGCGCGCCCCGGGTATCCCTGATGGCGCCAGTGCTCGGCATTTTCGGCATAGGCCTCGACAAGAATCGCCCGCATATCCCGATGCGTGGCCAGGCCTCGCCAGTAGCCCTCCCGGTGGATACGCTCCAGGGTGTTCACATTGCGCGGCGCACGGCGCCATTTTTTCACACTGACACTGGCCGGCGAGCGGCGGTAGGAGGCCAGCACCTCGGGAATATAGCCGATTGGATAATGGCTGGCGATGTTGACAAAGAAATCCTGGTCCATCCCGAAATCGCGGATCTTCTCCTCCGGCAAGGCGGCCAGCCACCGATCGCGGCGGGCGACCACGGCGCTGATGGTGATCCAGCAGTGGCGCAACAGAGCAGGCGCTAGTTCGGAACCGGTCGGGATCTGCCCGTCGTGCCGGATGCCGTATACACGGTCATCGCCATCGATCAACCGCACGGCGGTGTGGACGAGCGCGGCATCGCGGTGGGCATCCAGGTAATCCATGCACCGCTGCAAAAAGGCCGGATCCCACCGGTCATCGGCGTCGAGAAAAGCGCAGAGCGAAGCCCGCGCCTGGGCGACACCCTGATACCGCGGAAGTTCACAGGTTCCGGAATTGGTGGTGCGGCGGATCAACCGGATCGCATCGCCGCGCGCAGCCAGTGCCGCCAGCGTTTCACGGTCATCGGATGCATCGTCCACCACGACCACTTCGAAATCGCGGAAGGTCTGGGCATCGAGGCACGCCCACAGGCCGGGCAGGAAACGTGCACAATTGTAGGTGCCGACGATCACGCTCACGGCCGGGGATGCCCTGTTGGCGGGAATCGTCATGACCGGACCTCCGGAGACGCCAGCAAGGTGCGGTACAGGTCGACATACTGCCCGGCGACGATCCGCCAGTCGAAGCGCTCCGCCCATGCGCGGACGGCGGCCCGGCGCGAAAGCAATGGAGAAGGATCCTGGTGCAACGCACGGATCAAGCCCGCCCACGCTTCCACATCTTTTCCTTCCTGCACGAAGTTGTCCGCGGCCGAAACATACTCGGGAATGCCGCCGACCCGGTTGGTCAGGACCGGCGTGCCGCACGACATCGCTTCCAGGACCGCATTGTTGGCGGTGCAATCGTTCATCGGCATGATCAGCAGATCGGCACGGCGGTATTCGGCGAGCAACCCCTCGTCATCAAGGTGGCCGGGAAGCCGGAGGTGCGGCATGCCCTGGTAGTTGCGTGAGGCTTGCTCCCGGGATGTCAGGACGGTCATCTCGAGCACATCCGGCGGCAACGCCTCGATCAACCGCCGCATGAAAACGTGATCGCGCTCGGTCTTCCCGACCAGCAGGCCGCGCAAGGGCCGCCCGGCCCCGATCTCGGACGGCGCGGCCTGCGGTGTGAAGAATCCGGTATCCACCCCGTGCAGCAGCACCGAAATCTGGTCGTCGCGGTAACCGACGGACCGGAAAAACGGCCGCTGGGTTTCGGACATCAACACGACATGGTCGTACGCGTTGACGGCACGACTGCCCTTAAGCACAACCGGCAGCTTGCCCGCACTCGCATGGAAGGTTCCCACCAGGCGGCGGTCGCGACGGCGGAACCACCCGTTGTTAACCGGGCTGCAGAACTCGCCCCAGACAAAATGAACGATCCGGGCATGGCGGGCCACCCTCCGGGAAAGCCGCCACTCATCGATCCACGGCAGCAGGGAGTTCCACGTGCTCCCGTAATACTGGCCGCTGGCGTTGCGGATCCAGGTCCCGACCGACCAACTGCGCGCCAGCAGGTGGTCCCACGACGGCTCGAAGTACACCGCGTCGGCGCCAAGCGCATCGATCAGCGGGGTCATACCCGAACGCCGCGACAGGACCGCCGGATGCCAGGTCACCGCGGTAACGGGAATGGTGTTGCCAATCTGTCCGGTCATGAAACGCTCAGTCACGTCCTCGGCCGGTCAGGCGACCGAGGATTCTCCGCAGACTGGCCCGGACGCCCAGCAACTCCTGCAGCGTGTCAAAGTCGACCAGGGTCAGGCAATTCATCCGCGGCAGGGCCTGAACCTCCGGTCGCACCAGCAGGGATTCGTGCACGTAGAGGTGAAGGTTCTGGCGGTGGCAGAGCATCATCGACTCGTCATGCCAGATGCGCGGACGGATGAAGTCGAGCGCAGTATAGCCGCGCCGGGCGAAACGTGCCGCCCAGTCGTAGGGCCAGCGGGCGTTGATGTGCCGGTGGCCGGGCTGGCCGGGTATTCCCGCGGAAAACAACACCACCTTGCTGGCCGCGCACAGGTAATCGACAAACCGGTCCGAGGTGGATGGCTGAAGATGTTCGGCGACCTCGATGGTCATCGCCAGATCAAAGGACCCCAGCGGTCGGATGGGCTGGTTGATGTCCATGGGATGGAAACAGGCCGGATCGATCTCGAGCTTGCTCCGGTCGATGTAGTCGCCGTCGATACCGGCCACGCGTTTCGCCCCGAGATCCTGGAATGCCCTCAGCCAGTAGCCGAATCCACAGCCGACATCGAGCACGCTGTCCGGCCTGAAGACCTCGTACACCATACGCGCCACCGTGCGGGCCGAACTCAGCCCGCGCTCGCGGCCGTCATCGTGCAATTGGTTATTGTAATCAACGGACATGTTTTTCTCCTGTTCTACCGCGCCGGTTGAGCGGGTTCTTCCAACAATGACTCCGCCGCCGCGACCACGGCGCCGGCATCAATGGCCTTCATGCAGGCCGCGTTTTCGGCACAGACGGCGCGCGGATGCCAAGGGACGCAACGCGGACACCCCTCCACGGCACGGAGCATCCGGTGCCGCGGCCCCGGCGGTGCCCATTTTCCCGGATGGGTCGGACCAAACAGCGCAACGGTTGGCGTACCGACGGCGGCAGCCATGTGCAATCCGCCGCTGTCGCTGCCCAGCCAAAGGTTCGCCCCGGCAATCAAGGCGATCAGGACATCGAGGTCCGTCCGGCCGGCCAGCACCCGCGGAGGCCGCCGCATCGCTCCGGCGACCGCGTATGCCATGGCCGCCTCACCGGCCGTACCCACCAGCACCACGTCCATGCCGCACTCCTGCAGGCGGGTGGCCACGACCGCCCAGCGGTCGGTCGGCCACTGCTTGCCCGACCAGCCCGCCCCCGGGGCAATGACCGCATACGGCGCACCGGATTTCATGCCTTCGTCCACCAGCAGCCGGCGCGCCGCCTGACGCTCCGTCTCCTGTACCGGCAGACGCAATGCGGACGACCCACCGGAAACGCCGAGCGGCACCACGAGGCGCAGCAGATCATCCGCCTCGTAACGATCGCGTTGCGGCGCGATGACATCCTGCCGCGCGGCCACCGGATAAAGCGGAACCTGGGGCGCTCGCCCGCACCACCAGGAAGGCCGGTGCGAACGCCCGACAAACAACGCCGTCAGATCTGTCGCCGCCGTGGAAATGAAGACATCCGCCACCGGCCGGTTGCGCCCCCAGACAGCCTGCTCTTTCCATGAGGGACCAGCCCCTCCCCGCCGGTATTGATGCCACGAGGGGGAAAACACCTCGACTTCATCCTGCCCGGCAAAACGACGGGCCAGGGCAGCGCTCCATGGTCCGACAATCCAGTGCAGGCGTGCGGCGGGCCGGGCTGCCCGCACCGCATCCAGCATCGGCACCGTGTGCAGGATGTCGCCGAGATGGCCGGGGGTGTATACGGCGACCACGGCGTTCGCGGGAAACGACGGCGTTACGGCTCGCGGCTCCGGCGAGGTCTCCAGCAAACGCAGGTTGCGCCAGACCGTCGCGTTCGACTCCATTCCCCACGATGTCCACCAGATGGAGCGGAGTGGACGCAATCCTTCCCGTGACAACACGGCGCGCCGCGGCGCCGCGCGATGCACGACCCAGCGCGCCGCGCATCCCTCGCCAACCGACCGCATGCGACCCAGCAGACTCAAGGTTCACATCCCATAGGAACGCGCGATCACCGACCAGTCATAATGGGCGGCCAGGTTGGCGCGCGCACGGCGTGCCGCGTCATCGCAGGCCGATGCATCCGAGGCGAGTCGACTCCACAACCGACGGAGGGCATCGGCGAATGCCGCATCCGGCACGGGCGTCGCGACCTCACCCAACGCCTCGTAGCCGCGCCACCCGTGGTCCGTGGCCAGCACGGGTTTCCCGTGCGCAAGGTAATCGGCAATCTTCAAGCTGCTGCCGCTGTCATACGAGTGGATGGGAGACAACGCGACGTCGGCGAGGGCCAGCAGCGCGGTCTTGTCCGCATCACTGACCCGGCCACACGCGGCAAGATTCGGCGGGATCGAGGACAACCGGGTTTCCGACTCCTGCATACCGATGATGGCGAACACCGCTTCGGGACAGGCCGGCGCGAGCGTTTCTGCGATGAACCGGACCGCCTCCAGGTTGGGCGGATAGGCCGGCGACCCGAGGAAAATCGCCAACGGGGCCCGCCATGCGCAGGCCGAGGCGAGCACGCGCGCGCGACCCGGCGGAAAGAAGGGCTGCTCGTCCACATGGATTCCATTGGCGACCAGTTTTACCTTTGCGCGCACGGGTTCGCCGAAGGCATCCGCCAGCGCATCCACATCGCGGGCGGAACACATCCCGATGGCATCGGCCATCCCGATCACGTCGGCTTCCAGGCGGTACTGCTCCTTCTTGACGGCATCCTCGTCCGCACCGGGTCCGGCCATGCGCACAGTAAAGAAACTGTTCACCTCCGGCACGTCGTACAGCTTCCTGGCCGTGCCCGGATGCCTCCGCCACAAGCCGCCCAGGTATGGCTGGTTTATCACACTCACGGCCGCGTCCTCGGCCAGGCGTCGATACCAGTAGTCGAGCAGCGGAAGGTGCCGCGCATGACGGTCAAGGCCAAGGCTGACCGCCGCCCCGCGGTACACGGCCCGGTCGGCCTCAACGGCGGCAAGGAACTCCGGTGTTTGCGGTATCGCCACGATGCGCACACCGGGAGCCACCGGGATGATTTCCGGTACGCGATTCGGCCCCACGATGCTGATGATGGAAACATCGTAGCATGCACCAAACGCCCGGGCCAGGCCGAGTACACGCGCGGCTCCGCCATTCCGGGAAAGGACATCAAACGGCGCGACATAAACCAGCCCGGGCAGACCGGCCGGCCGGGGTGACGCCTCCGCCTCCACCAGCAGGGCCCGGCGCATTTCGGCGAGTAGACGTTCCCGCAGCCGGTCCACCGGCGCGAGGACCGGCATCCGGATGCGGTTCTTGATCCGGGCCGCGAGCGACGTGGCCCCGGCATCCTGCAACGGCATCAACGCCACATCGCGCAAGGCAAGGTACCGCGCCAGGAAAGAACGGTCGCCCGGTTCGGTTGCCAGGATCACCCCGGCACGGCCAGCGGCCTGCATCAGGGATCGGGCCGACCCGTTCATGAAACGGCCTCCGCCAGCAATCCTGCCATTACGGCATCACCTGCGGCCACGACCGATTCTGCCGTCACGGTTGCGATATCCACCTCGCTGGGACGACCCCAGCAGGATGCAGGATCGGTCCGTTTTGTTGCAAACGGTGGAGCATACACCATCTGCCCCCGCCCACATCCGGCCGGATACGGGTGGAAACGTCCATAGTCATTGCCATTCGAAACACATACATAGGGCACATCGAGCGCGGCGCACAGGTGCAGCGGGAAACTGTCGTTGGTAACCACCAACCGGGCACCCGCCGTCCATGCGGCGAGCTCCGCCAGGGAAAGTGTTCCGCACAAGGAGCGGATCCGCGGTGAGCCGGTCGCTGCAAGGATCTCCGCGGCACGCCCCGCATCGGCGGATGAACCGGCGACATACACCGACCAGCCCCGATCGATCCAGGCGCGCGCTACCGCCGCAAACGGGCGGGTTGGCCAACGCCGGATGTCCGCCCCCGCGCCCGGAAACAGCAACCCATAAGGTTCCTCCGGCCGTTTGCCCCCCGGCAAACCTTCGCGGTCCATTGCCGGCGCGGCGTCGGGCACGGCATGTCCCAGCCACCCCTGCATGAAACCGCGGTTTCGCTCGAACTGGAAGAGCAATTCATCCTTGGGCATCTTCACCACGGTCGAATACCAGCGATCGGTCTCCGCCGAACGGGCCATCGACATGTTGCTGCCGTCATTCGCCGCGGTGACCCGCGACCGGGCGCGGATCCGATGCGCCACCCAATCGATTTCGGACAGGCGTCCCTCGACCGGGTACACCACCTCGTCGCACGACAGGAGGCGAATCTGCCACGACTTCAACCACCGGTAGCGCGGCTCGTACCGGAACCGCCGCTGGTCCA
>CALBHI010000339.1 GCA_937894535.1 uncultured Verrucomicrobiota bacterium | reverse complement strand
CGCCTTGACCAATGCCTCCGGTGCCGCGGATACCGACGGTGATGGCGTCTCCAACCGCGATGAATTTCTCGCCGGCACATCGCCGACAAACCCGTTCAGTTTTCTGCAGGTGTCCCATCTTGATGTAAGCGGCGTCGTGCAGTTCGACGCCACGACCGACCGTGTATTCCGTGTGCGCCTGAATGACGGCGATCTTTTCGGTGGAATGTCGTGGTACGCCACCGGCACGTTCTTCCGCGGAACCGGCCTGGTCACGCTCGATCCCGGCCCCGCCACCGGCGATGTGCGTTTCCTCGCCATCGAAGCCGGTCTCGCCGAATAGATGTCCTGATCATGCGATCACGGCACGTGCCCAATACGATTCGCTTTGCGCTCGAATGATGAAGTATGAACCGCGCATGTCACGGATGCACGCGGATGGCTTCACCTGATGCGCCCGTTGGCTCGAACAGACGTTTACGCCCACCATACGAATGGTCCTGATACGATAAAACCCTTCCACATCTGCGTTATCTGCACAATCCGCGGTTCATCAATCCCGGCTTTCGGGTTGAGAAAAAAGGGTGGGGCGGCTTGCCCCCTGGCCGGGCAGGCCCATGCCGCTGGCGCAGCATCGCTCCCGCGCGTTCCGTCTGGCTCAGTCCTCGCCGCGCCGGATCACCGCGTCGTACGGATGATCCGCCGTCGCCGCACCGCGGCCGCAAAAATCAGCCCGCAGCACGCGGAAGCCATCCCGTTGCTCCCACGCGGTCGCCGCGAGGTCGTCCTTGTGCAGGATCAGGCCTTCCGGGGTTTCGGCATTCTTCCGGAACGAGCGGGGCACGGTCATGTGCACCGGGCCTTCCGTGCGCCGGTCGAGGCCGTGCACCTGCCGCGCCGTCTCGTGGCTGATCACCCCTTGCGGGATGCCGTCGCGGTCGCGCGACCACAAGGAATACACGACTAGGTCGGGCCAGGCGGGCAGGGGGGCTTCAGCCAGGCGGTAGATGCCGCGTTGGACCTTGATCCACTCCCCCTTGTCCACGTGGTAGCCGTGCACGCTGTCGGCATAACCGGCGGCGCGCGCCTGGGCGGCGGTAAAGAAACCCGCGTTTCGTTGCGCTTCGGCGCGCAGCGCTTGCGCGTATTTCCTGAACAGCCCCGGCGACGACGGCATGGGATCAGTACCGGAAACTGCTCTTGCCGATGAATTCGCGCAGCAGCGAGGTCGGCGGCACGAGGTCGTGCGGAATGCCGAGGAAGCTGCCGAGGAAATCCTGCAACCGGCGCGCTTCGGCATACTGCGGATCGTGCGGCTTCACCTCGGCGAGCAACGGCTCGACAAACGGTTTCAGCACGGCCAGCTCGTAGTCCAGCGCCGAGTTGAAGGCGAGGTCGGCTTCCTCCTGGAACGGGAAGATCCAGGTCTTCTCGCCGCGCCGCACCGAAGGCCACATCTTCATCGTGGTCAGGGCGGAGTGGCCGCGGAACTGGTTGTCGCGCACCAGGCGGCGAACCAGCCGGTTGTCGGTGGTGGCCACGCGGTTGTGGGAGTCGAGGCCGAGCTGGGTCAGCGCACTGATGTAGATCTTGAACTTGTTTTCTACGGGAATCGACGCGGTCAGCCGCGGATTCAGGCAGTGGATGCCCTCCAGGATCACCACCTGATCGCCCTTGAGCTGGAGGAAGTCGCCGGGATATTCCTTCAGGCCCTGCTCGAAGTTAAAGCGGGGCAGGCTGATCTTCTGGCCCGCGACCAGCTCGGACAGATGCTGGTTGAACAGGGCGAGGTCGATCGCCTCGATGTGTTCGAAGTCGTACTCGCCCTTCTCGTCGCGCGGCGTCTTGTCGCGGTCCACGAAATAATTGTCCACCGAGATCGCCACCGGGTTGAGCCCGTTGACGCGCAGTTGCACGCTCAGGCGTTTGGCGAAGGTCGTCTTGCCGGAGGAGGAGGGCCCGGCGATCAGGATGAACTTGATGCGTTCGCGCTCCTCCTTGATCTTGTCGGCCACCTTGGCGATTTTCTTTTCGTGCAGCGCCTCGGCGATGCGGATGAAGTCGGCGCTCTCCTTGGCGGCGATGATCTCGTTCAGGCGACCGACCGTGTTGACCCCGAGGATGCGGCCCCATTTCTTGTGTTCCTGGAACACCGCGAACAGCTGCGGCTGCGGGCGCAGGGTCGGAATCTTCGGGGGAACACCGCGGTCGGGGAACTGGATCACGAAGCCCGGGCCGACGTGGATCAAGTCCACGTGGGTGATCGCCCCGCTGGAGTGGGCGAGTGGTCCGTGGGCGAGGTCGGTGTAGCCGTCGCAGGTGTACACCACGACCTTCGGCGGATTGCGGAACTTCAGCAGGTTCGCCTTGTCCGGCTGGCCTTGCTCCTCGAAATGGCGGACGGCGTCCGAATACAGCACCTTGCGGCGCTCGATCGGGGCGTTGGCGGCGATGATCTCCTTCAGGCGCGCGCGGACCTGATCGAGTTGCTCCTGATGGATGCCCTCCTGGCCCCCTTGCTCAAACGAGCAGTAGAACCCGGTGCCCATCGAGTGCTCCACGGTCATTTTAGCGGTCGGGAACAGATCCTTCACCGCCTTGGCGAGCAGGAAACAGGCGGTCGAGCGGTAGATGCGCCAACCATTCGAATCGGCGAAGGTCAGGAACTGCACCTCGCTGTCCACTTCCAGCAGGAACTCCAGGGTCACCACGAGGTTGTTCACCATCGCCCCGAGGTAATGCCGCCCGGCCTCGTCGGTATCCTTCTCCAGCAACGCTTCCACCGGCGTCCCGAACGCACACGTCACACTCCGGCCGTCGTTCAGACGGGCGGTTATCTGCCCTTTTTGATGCATGATTTTCCCCTGTCGTCGTTTCCAATGATTGGACGGCCACTGTGCATCATTTTCCAATTCTTGGAAAGCCCCGCCTTGGCTCCCCCCTCGTTTCTTCTACAACCCATCAACCATCGAACCATCACCCATTCTTTATTCTCTGTCCCTTTCGCGCCATTCTCTGTCCCCATGTCGATCCTGTCCCCATGTCGATCCTTTCCCATCCCCATCCCCCCCATTCGACGGCCCCGTTGCCTTCCGTGAACCATCAACCCTGAACCATCAATCATTCCTCCCCATCCCTTCTAGGTTGACATGGGATGGAAACCTGTTAGTTTCACCCCTCTTTTTGATGGGAGATTGTGGTTATGAAAAGAACGTTCCAGCCTTCGAATGTATCGCGCAAACGCACCCACGGGTTCCGTGCCCGTATGGCCACCAAAGACGGCCGTCAGGTCTTGCGCCGCCGCCGCCAGAAGGGCCGCAAGACGTTGATTGTCGCCTAAGTTGCTCGCCATGAATGGTTTACCTGCCAGCCCGCAGGGCGATTCGTCGCCGGGCAGGGCTGGTCGGCAAACCCGTGGACCCGATCAACGGTTGGGCCGTTCGCAACGGTTGATCCGGTCCACGGACTTCGCGGACACCTTTTCCCAGCAACGCAAGTGGGTGGGGCGGACCATGGTTTTATGGCTGCGTTCCGCCGATGATGCCGCATGGCGTTTGGGGGTCGTATCCAGCCGCAAGGTCGGCGGGGCAGTCCAGCGGGTGAAAGCCCGCCGTCGCCTGCGCGAGGTGTTCCGCCGTCACCGCGCCGGATTAACCGGTTGTTACGATGTCGTACTGGTGGCGCGGGCCACGATTGTGACCGCTCCGTGGGCGGCGGTCGTTGACGATTTTATGACGCTGGCCCGCAAGGCGGGTCTGGTGACGTCCCCATGAAAACCAGGCAGATAGGGATCCGGATGGGTGTTGCCGCCGTGCGGCTCTACCAGGTTACGCTGGGCTATTGGCTCGGCGGCCGCTGCCGTTTCTACCCGAGTTGTTCCTCCTACGCCATCGAGGCCATCACCGAACACGGCGTGGCCCGTGGCTGTTGGTTGTCACTGAAGCGCATTGGCCGTTGTCACCCCCTTCACCCCGGCGGGATCGATCTGGTTCCGTCCGCCCGTCCCGCTTGCTGCCCAACCCACGCACGGAGAGTACCGTCACCATGAAACGCCAGGATTACGTCATTTTTTTCCTCCTCATTGTCCTGCTGGTCTTTTGGCCAAACATCTACCAGGCGTTTTTTGCGGATAAGCAACCCGTCCGTCCGACGGCCGAAACCATCGCCGCGACCAACACCGCCGACGCGGTGGATGGCGTCTCGGCCCCCGCCGCCGCCGTCGAGCGTGTGGCTGATACCGCGCCAGCGGCCGTGGAACCGGCCGTTGCGCCCGCCGCGACCGTGGTCGATGAGCCCTCCGCCGAGGAAGTCCTGACCATCCTGACCAACGCCCAGCTTCGCCTGGTCTTTTCCTCGCGGGGTGCTTCGCTGGTCGGTGCGACCCTGGTCGACTACCGGGAGTCCCTCCCGGTCGACAG
>CALBHI010000338.1 GCA_937894535.1 uncultured Verrucomicrobiota bacterium | reverse complement strand
CCACCGATCCGGAGTACTACCGGTGGACGCAGTGGATCTTCCTGAAGCTGTACGAAAAGGGGTTGGCCTACCAGGCCGAGGTTCCGGTCAACTGGTGTCCTGAACTCGGCACCGTGCTGGCCAACGAGGAGGTCATCAACGGCAAAAGCGAACGCGGGGGCCATCCGGTTATCCGCAAGCCGATGCGCCAGTGGATGCTGAAGATCACCGCCTATGCCGAACGGTTGCTCGCCGACCTCGAGGACCTCGACTGGTCGGAAAGCATCAAGGACATGCAGCGGAACTGGATTGGCAAGTCCGAAGGCGCCGAAGTCCGTTTCGGCCTGCCCGGTCACGGTGAGGGCATCACCGTGTTCACCACCCGTCCCGATACGCTGTTCGGAGCGACCTACATGGTGCTGGCTCCGGAACATCCGTTGGTGGAAACGATCACCACCCCCGATCAGCACGCCGCGGTTTCAGCCTACCGCGAAGCGGCCGCGCGCAAGAGCGACCTCGAGCGCACCGAATTGCAAAAGGAGAAAACCGGCGTCTTCACCGGGGCCTATGCCATCAATCCGGTCAATGACGCGAAGGTGCCGGTCTGGATCGCCGACTATGTGTTGTGGGGCTACGGGACCGGCGCGATCATGGCCGTGCCTGCGCACGATGAACGCGACTATGCTTTTGCCAACACCTTCAACTTGCCGGTGATCGAGGTGGTCGCTGGCGGTGATATCGCAAAGGCCGCGTATGTGGGTGATGGAAAACTGGTCAATTCATCCAGTGCCAAGTTTAGCATCAATGGCATGACCGTGCCCGACGCCAAGGCGGCCACCATCGCGTGGCTGGAAGGCCAGGGACTTGGCGTGCGCAAGGTGAACTACAAGCTGCGCGACTGGTTGTTCAGCCGCCAGCGGTACTGGGGCGAACCGTTCCCGGTAATCTTCGTCGATGGCCAACCCAAGCCGCTGCCCGCGGATGCCCTGCCGCTGGCGCTGCCCGATGTCGCCAGCTACAAGCCCAGCGGGACGGGTGAAAGCCCGCTCGCCACCATCACCGAGTGGGTGAACACCGTGGACCCGGAAACCGGGAAACCCGCGGTGCGCGAGACGAACACCATGCCGCAATGGGCCGGTTCGTGCTGGTACTACCTGCGCTTCATCGACCCGCGCAACGACCGCGCCCCGGTTGATCCCGCGTTGGAGAAGTACTGGATGCCGGTCGATCTTTATGTCGGTGGCGCGGAACATGCCGTGTTGCACCTGCTCTACGCCCGGTTCTGGCACAAGGTGTTGTTCGATGCCGGGGTGGTCAGCACCCGCGAGCCGTTCCGCAAGCTGGTTAACCAGGGCATGATCCTTGGTGAAGACAACCAGAAGATGAGCAAGAGCCGCGGCAACGTCATCAACCCGGACAAGGTGGTGGCGGAATACGGGGCGGATTCACTGCGCCTCTACGAAATGTTCATGGGGCCGCTGGAGCAATCCAAGCCGTGGAGCATGCGCGGCGTCGAGGGGGTGTTCCGTTTCCTGAGCCGTGTCTGGCGCTGGCTGGTGGACGAGGATGCCGATC
>CALBHI010000337.1 GCA_937894535.1 uncultured Verrucomicrobiota bacterium | reverse complement strand
TGGCCGCCTGGTCCGGCGCAAAGGCTTCGATACGCTGCTTGAAGCCACCGCCCTCCTCCGGCGTGATGGCCTTGATGTCCCGGTCACGTTCGTTGGCGACGGCCCCGATCGCACGTGGCTCGCCCAACGCGCCGCCGAACTCGGGATTGCCGCACAGGTGACCATCCGACCGGGTCTGACCGATGACGAAGTCCGCGCGGAACTTCGCCGCCACCGCGTCTTCTGCCTGTTGCCCCGCCAACTCGGCAACGGCGATGTCGAGGGCTTCGGCATCGTTTTTCTCGAAGCCGCGCGCGAAGGCCTGCCCGTGGTGGCCGGACGCTCCGGCGGTGTGCCCGACGCGGTGGAGCACGACGGCAACGGCTACCTCGTCGACCCGACCCGCCCGGCTGAAGCCGCCGCGCGCCTGCGTTTCCTGCTCACCGACGACGCCACCTGGCGGCGGCACAGCGATCGGGGCCTCGCCTGGTACCGCACCTTTGCCTGGTCGCGGCGCGACGCCCGGCGCGAATTCGCCTTTCTCCTCGACACCCTTGCAACCCCAACACCCCACGGGCGCGAACCATGATCCCCCAATTCCTCATCCCCATCATCGGCGTGATCGCCGTCGTGCTGATCGCCTTCTACGGCTTCACCTCGCGCGGCTTCCTCGTGCACTTCCTGCTGCTCGCCGCACCCGTCGGCATCTACTTCGTCAACAACCCGACCGGATTGCTGATTCTCACCTACGCCCTGTTTCACAGCGGATTAACGATGCCCGGCCTCCCTCAGGGGCTCCAGGTCGTCAATGTGCTGATGGTTCTGTTCGTCGGCATAACCGTCGCGAGGAACATCATCGCAAAACCGTCGGGATTCCCGACCCCTTCCACCCACCGCGTTCTCTACTTCTTGCTCATCCTGCTGGGTATTATCATCTACTTCCGAGGCCTTGGCTTGCGTGCCGCGGGAAGCGGTTTGATCGGCGGCGCTTCGTACATCAAGCTGATCTTTGCCGCTTTCTTCCTGTTTTGTGCCAAATACTACACCCTTACCCCGCGACAGTGGCGCCGCCTGTTCATCTTCATGTTCATCGGCAGCTTGATGCCAACAATCTCTCAAATGTTATTCATGCTTTCCGGCGGAGCTATTTACCATCAATTCCACTTCGTTAAACCCTACGTCTACGGACTGATAGAAAACATGGCGGGCGAAGAAGGTGCCGGCACGTATCGCTTCCACGGTTTAGCCGGAGTAAGCAGCCAGCTACTGGTGACCGCTTTGATTTTTTACCCATACCGCGGCAACAAGGGCATTCAACTCACCGCGCTCATTGGTCTTTGCATGATCATGGGCTTATTGTCGGGATTTCGAAGCATGGTGATTGAAGTCATCGGCGTAACTATGCTCTACATCCTTTTCACGGCACCACGGGCTATGCGCGCTCAATACATCAGCTTTTTCGTGGTGTCAGTTGTCCTTTTGCTCGGACTATCTATACCGCTAATGCCACACCTTCCTTATCCGGTGCAACGGGCGCTTTCCTGGTTACCATTTGCCGACGTTTCCTATTTGGCACAGGCGGATGCATCTGGATCTGCTCAATGGCGCCTGCAGGTGTGGGAGTACTCCCTCAAGCACCTGCCAAATTACCTTTGGATCGGCCGGGGCTTCACTTTTCACATGAGCGAGATCATGTCCTTGGGCGTCCGCATGGACATGATTCTAGAAGCATACGTGACTCACAACTATCACAGCGGCATTATCAGCCTATTGCTAGACTTGGGCTTGCCAGGATTTATCCTTGGCATGCTCTTCCTGTTCTATTGCACCCTGTATTCGCTGAAACCCCTGAAGGTGGATGCGGAGCCCATGTTGCGGCGCGCACATGTTGTGTTCAGGGTCAAAACCCTGTTCAACGTGTTTACATACATCTTCATCCACGGTGATGTGCGCTCAACGTTCATTACCATCTTCGTGCAACTCGCCATCCTGGAAGGCATCCGCGCGACGGCGGAAAAATTTTACCGCGAAAAAACGACGCCACCGAACACCCCGGCAGTTGCCACACCGCGAGCCGTGGGCTTTGCCCGCAAGCCCAACCCCTCCAGGACGTGAAGGTGAACGTTCTCCACTTCATCGTTTCCTTTTTTCCCCACGACCGCGGCGCTTCGCATTCGGCGCTACGGTTGGCCCGCGGTCTGCGCGAGCGCGGGGTGGACGTGTCGTTCCTCGTGGAGGCGATCGGACCGGAATGGATCCACGGCGGAACCCACGAGGGCTTCCCGGTGCAATCGTTCCCGCTGACCCACCCGGGCAAACGCCGCAAAGTGAAAGGATTCCTCGCCCTGCTGCGCCACCTGCGGACGCTGCGCGGACAGGTGGACCTGTTCCATGTGCACGGTGGCCCGTACATGAACCTGCTGCTGGCCTGGGTGGTCGGTTGCCTGTTGCGCTGTCCGACCCTGATGAAGATCACCCTCGACGGCTGGGACACCCCCGACGGCGTCCGCGCCGGACGCCACGGACGCATCGCCTTGTGGTTGTACCGCCGCCTGGACACTGTCGTCGCGATGACCTCCGGCCAGGCCGAGACCTGCCGCCGGTTCAACATCCCCGCGCAGATCGAGGTCATCCCGAACTCCGTCGATGTCGCGCGTTTCCACCCCCTCCCTCCTGATGCGCGGCGCGCCCGCCGGATCGAACTCGGCCTGCCCCCCGATCAGCCCATCCTCGCCTACGCCGGCTACCTCGGCCCGATCAAGGGCACCGACATCCTGTTCCGCGTCTGGCAACGCCTGCGCGAGACCTTTCCCGACCTGCACCTGCTGCTCGCCGGCAACTACATGCAGGACGATCCGAACCATCCCTCGCTGGAGCAATTCCTCGCCGCCCACCAACTCCCTCCCGCATGGGCCCGCGATCCCTACGTACACCAGACCGGCAAACTCCCCGACCTCGCCCAACATTTGCCCTGCGCCGACGTGTTCATGTTCCCGTCGCGCCAGGAAGGCTTCGGCACCGTGCAGATCGAAGCGATGGCGTGCGGCCTCCCCTGTGTGGTGAACGACCTGCCCGGCGTGTCGTCAGATATCTATCCGGAACCCGACGTTGGCTTCCGCGTCGCCGGCAACGACGTGGACACCTACATCCGCATCATCACCGACCTGCTGCGCAACCCGGAGCAACGCGCCCGCATCGGCGCCGCCGCCCGCGCCCGCGCCGAGTCCGTGTTCTCCGTGGACGCCGTCGCCGCGCGTTACGTCACCCTCTACCGCGAGACCCTCGATCGCTTCGCGAAGCAACGCGCATGACCTCCCGCATCGCCATCCTCGGTCCATTCGAGACCGCATCACTATTGCCCTTCCTCGACCGGAACCGCGTACCCGCCAACCTGCCGCGCGGCATGGGCGGAAGCTGCCTGGTCAACCTCGTGCTCGCCCGTCTGCATCGCGGCTGGCCGACCGACGTGATCACCCTGGACCCGGAGGCGGACAAACCAATCCAGCGGATCGATGGCGATCTCGCCCGCCTGTGGATCGTCCGCCGCCGCACCCGCCGCGCCCTGCGCGATGGCTACGCCACCGAAGTCGCCGGCCTGGTCGCCGCGCTGCGCGAAAGCCAACCCGCCGTGTGCCACGCCAACTGGACCTACGAATACGGCCGTGCCGCGCTGGCCCAGGCCACCGCTCCGGCCGTGATCACCGTACACGACCATGCCGCCCGCATGCTGCGCCACCTCGGCTGGCGCTACGCCCCGCACTACCTGATGAGCCGCTCGGTCATCGCCCGCGCACCGCGCTGCACTGCCGTCTCGCCCCACATCGCCGCCTATGTGAACCGCCTGCGCCGCGACACCTCGCCGGTCATCCCGAATCTCGTTCCCGAACCGCCCGCCCTGCCGCCGTTCACCCCGGACCCCGAACACCCGCAGGTCATCAGCCTGCTGACCTGGGCGCGGTTCCGCAACGCGACCACCGCGCTGCACGCCTTCGCCCGTTTCCGCCGCCGCCATCCGCAGGCGGTGTACATCCTCGCTGGTCCCGGCTTCGAATCCGGCGGCCCGGCCGAACACTGGGCGGTGTCGCACCGCCTCGCCGACGGCGTGCTGTTCCTCGGCCGCATTCCCTACCCGGCCGCACTGGAGGCCATCACCCGCGCCACCGTGCTGCTGCACCCCTCCCTCGAGGAATCGTTCGGAGCCCCGGTCGCCGAAGCCATGGCCCTGCGCATCCCGGTGGTTGCCGCACGCGAGGCCGGTGGACCGGCCTGGCTGTGCAAAAACAACCACGGCCACCTCGTGCCCGGCCGTTCGGTCGGCGCGATGGACGACGCCCTCGAACGCGCCTGGGCCTCGTGGAACGATCCGGCTGGATCCGCCGCCCGCGCCGCCGCACACGCCCATATCCTCGCCCGGTGCGGCGCGGAACCGGTGCTTACCGCGTGGAACAACCTCTACCGCTCGATGCTGGACGCCGCATGAAAATCATCATTTCCCACGGACTCCCCTTCGCCCTCGCCCACGGCGGCACGCAGACGTTGATCGAATCGTTGATGCAGCAAGCCGCCGCCCTCGGCATCGATATGGAACCCGAACGCTGGTGGGACGAACACCAGAAGGGCGACATCCTCCACTACATCGGACGCCCGCTCGACATGCATGTCGAACTCGCCCAGCGCAAGGGCTACCGCGTGGTCATGACCGAGTTCCTCGACCGCACCGCCTCGCGTTCACCTGCCGCACTGTTCGCGCAACGCGCCGTGAAGACCGTCGCCGCGAAACTGATGCCCGCCTGGACCGGCCGCCTCGGCTGGGGTGTCTACCGGACGATGGACGCCCTGGTGTACGTGACCGACCTCGAAGCCGGCGTGGCCGCCTCGCTGTTCGGCGCGCCGCGCGAAAAGCTGCACGTCATCCCGCACGGCCTGCCCGAGGATGAGATCGCGAGCCTGCGCGCTCCGGACCTCGAGGAGGACTACCTCGTCTGCCTCGCCACCATCCATCCGCGCAAGAATCCGCTGCTCCTCGCCCAGGCCGCGAACCGCGCGAGGGTTCCGGTGCGTTTCGTTGGACGCCCCTATGGCGAGGACGACCCCTATTTCAAGGCGTTCCTCGCCGCGCTTGATCCCGCGCTGACCCGCTACGAAGGCTTCGTCTCCCGCGAGCGCAAACACGAACTGCTCCGCCGCGCCCGCGGGTTCGTGCTGCTCAGCGAAATGGAAAGCGGTTGCTTCGCTGCCTATGAAGCTGCCGCCGCGGGACTGCCCCTGCTGCTGTCGAACCTACCGTGGGCCAACCGGGTGTACCACGGCCACGCCGACGTGCGGTTTACCGACCTCGCCGGACCCGATCGGATCGCCCGCGACCTCGCCGCCTTTTACGCCACCGCCCACCGCCGTGCACAGATGACCTTCCCGGTGGCCAGCTGGAAGGACATCACCCTGCGTTACCTCGACCTCTACAAGGAACTGCTCGCATGACCACGACCCCGCTCGACCAGGAAGCCCAGCGCATCAGCGACGATTTCGAGGCCTCGTTCCTCTCCGTCCCGCTGGAGCAGCAGATCGCCAACTGCGACCACTACGAACTCGCTCCGTTGTTCCGCCGCGTCATCCCGGATCACCAACCCATGCTTGAAGCCGGTTGCGGTTCAGGCCGCTGGGTGGCCTGGTCGGTGAAGCAGGGTTGGTCCTCGATCGGCATCGACTGGAGCGAAGCCCTCTGCGCCCAGGCCCGCAAGACCATCCCCGGCGGTGTCTTCCACGCCGCCGACATGCGGAACATGCCGGTGGACGCGGGATCGATCGGGTGCATCCTCTCGCTCGGCGCGGTCGAACATGCGTCCGAAGGCCCCGCCGCCTCGCTGCGCGAATACCTGCGCGTGTTGCGTCCGGGCGGACTCGCCCTGATCACCGTACCATACTTGAGCCCGATGCGCCGGATCGTGCGCGGCATCAAAGCGCCCGTGCGCCGGATATTGGAAGCGATCAAGGGCGACGCGGCCTCCGCGGCCAGCCGCCGTGCCGTCAACGCGACCACCAACCCGGACTGGGCGGTCGACTACCTGCGCGACGGAACGCGCTGGAGTTTCTTCCAGTACCTATTCACCCCCGCGCAGATCATCGCGGAAATCCGCGCCGCCGGCTTCGACATCGACGACGCCTACGCCGACTTCCACGACGAGGGCGTGCTCCACACCTTCGGCGCGATCGCCGGCGGCTATGACCACGTCGCCGGCCGCGTCCGCCTCAACCCGCTCGGCCGACTCCTCCACACCCTGCTCCCCCCATCCCTCACCGGCCACATGTTCCTCGTCATCGCGCGGAAGCCATAATGACAAGACACCGCGGTGAGGGCACCGCGGCTCCAACATTTACGAAGAAAACGTACCTTGGCATGGAACAGACATGTCATCCGCCGATGGAGACGCGGCGCTTGCCCGCCGGAGGCGTGGCCCCCGCCGCGTTCCGGGTTTATCAAGATAATGAATGGAATAAAATCAGGATGATGATCCCCGCCTTTATCGGCGAGCAAAGCGAGACGATGCGTGACCACCTGGATTCTTCGGGTAATCCCGCGGCAAGCGGGATTAGC
>CALBHI010000336.1 GCA_937894535.1 uncultured Verrucomicrobiota bacterium | reverse complement strand
GTCAGGCCGGCCGCGAGTTCGGGAGGCGGGGCCGCGTTGGTGGCGATGATCTCGGAGAACTGGAAATCGAGGCGGATGTCGTCGAAATACACCATGTCGCCATCGGTCATCACCCCGGCCGGGGAGCGGAAGCGGATGGTGGTGTTGGTCGAGGCGTAGGGGGTGATGTCGATGGACATCGCCTTGTAGGAGCCGTCCGACTGCGAGGCCGCACCGCCGACCTGGTGGCCGTGGCGCGCGAGTTCATGCCAGGCCGCCGCAGGGTTGGTGGAGATTTCGACGGAGACATACTCGTCGGCTTCGACGCCCGCACGGCGGTAGCTGTAGCGGAGCTGGGCGAAGGTACCGCCGTGGATGTTGGCGCTGCGGGAGATCGACTGGTTGTCGTCGCGGATGCGGAGGCGCCACGCGCCGAGATCATTCTCCACCGCGATGTCGCCGGTGGTGGGCGAGAGGTCGTCGCCTTCCTCGACCCACGGCCCGTGCCAAGGGGTGTTTCCGTTGCTGTTGGTATAGGTGGCCGCCTGGAAATAATCGATGGCGGCATTGCTGATGATGGCGCCGGACACGTAGAGCCGTTCGCTGCCGGGCAGCACATCGAGGCCGGCGGGAAGGTGGTCCACGATCCTGACCTGGGCGGCGGCCACGGCGCGGGTGTTGGAAACCAGGATGCTGTAGGGAAAGATCTCGCCGGGGACCACGATTTCGTCGGCGCCGGCCTGCTTGATGATGGTGAGGCCGGACAGCGACCAGTCAAAGAAGTCGCGGCCCGCGATGTCGGCGTTGGTCAGCAGTGCCACGCCGATCCGGTTGTCGTTGGTCCCGTCGATGTCGCCGGTGCTGGTGTATCCGAAGGGATCCTCCTCGACGATCACATACCGCCCGGTGACCAGGCCGCCGAACAGGTAGAAACCACGTTCATCGGTGGTGGTCGTATCCAGGCCCGTGCCATCCGCGTGGTTGCCGTCCCCGTTCGGGTCGGTGAAGATGTGGAGGATGACGCCGCCGATGCCCTCGTCCAGATCGGCGGGGTTGGCATCGCCATCCACATCAAAGCGAACGCGTCCGCCGATCCGGTTGGGTACCGAGCCGGTGTCCACCGAGTTGATCACGGTTACGCACAAGGCGTTGGTCGCGAGGTCCGATACCACACAGGCGGTGTTGGTCACGCTGCTGGCCGCGAACACCTCGGCCGTGAACACAAAGGTGAGCGACTCGCCGGGTAACAGCATGAAGCCCTGTCCGAGGGTGGGCGGTGGCCCGGCCACCCCGGCTGCGTACCGGATGACCACGATGCCGGATGCCCCCGTTCCGCCGGCAACGGCATCACCGCTGGATGATCCGGTCGCGCCGCCGCCGCCACCGCCGGTGTTCGCCACGGCGTTGCTGCCCGCACCGCGGGTGGCCGGGGCACGTCCGCCACCGCCGATACCGCCTTGACCCCCGGTGCTGCCGTAACCGCCGCCTCCGCCGCCTCCGGCATAGGTCACCCACGTACCGGTGATCCTATTGCTTGAACCCGCGCCGCCTGCTCCGCCCACGCCACCGGTCAGCCCGTTGGTGCCGACGGAGCCTGCGCCGCCGCCACCGCCGGCGCTGCTGCCGGACGATGCGCCGCTGCCGCCGTTGCGTCCTTGACCGGCGATGCCGCTACCGCCCACGCCGGAGGTATTCAAGCGTCCGCCCCCGCCGGAACCGCCGGCCCGGCCATTGTTGTTTCCGGACGAGGCCCCCCCGCCGCCCCCGGCCGCGTACACGGTATGAAAGCGCGATGTACCGCCATGGCCGCCCGGGGTACCGCCTGTTCCGGCACTGCCACCCGCCCCCACCACCACCGGGTAGCTTGCGCCCGGGGTTACGGCCAACGGGACTCCGCCGACGTTCGACAACCAACCGCCAGCCCCGCCGCCTC
>CALBHI010000335.1 GCA_937894535.1 uncultured Verrucomicrobiota bacterium | reverse complement strand
TGTTCATGTGGCCGCTGAAGCAATCCAATCCGTGGAGCATGCGCGGCGTCGAGCGGTTGTTCCGTTTCCTGAGCCGTGTCTGGCGCTGGCTGGTGGACGAGGATGCCGATCACCTGGATGCCAAAGTCACCGGGGTCGCCCCGGATGCCGCCCAGGCCCGTTTGCTGCATGCCACCATTAAAAAAGTGACGGAAGACATCGAGGGGATGCGGTACAACACCGCCATTGCCGCGATGATGGAGTTCATCAACGAGGCGATCCATTGGCCGGCGATTCCACGCGCAACGGCGGAGTCCTTCGTGCTGTTGCTCAGTCCGTTCGCGCCGCATCTGGCGGAGGACCTGTGGGCCCGGTTGGGCCATCAGGGTAGCCTGGCCTACGAGCCATGGCCGGTCTGGGACGAGGCTTGCCTGGTTGAATCAACCGTGGAAGTGGTCGTCCAGATCAACGGCAAACTGCGTGGCCGGTTGGTCGCGCCCAAGGAGGCCGACCAGGCGACGTTGCTGGCCATGGCCAAATCCGACCCTGCGATCATCCCGCACCTGGACGGCAAGAACATCCGCAAGGAAATTGTCGTTCCGGGCAAGCTGGTCAACCTCGTGGTCGGATAGCCCCGGTACTCGGGCTAATCCACCTTGCCGAGAATCAGGTCGAACTGGAACTTTAGGTAGAACCGTTCGTCGTACTCGTCTTCCTCGGGAAATTCCACGCCGGGTTTGATCTCGAAGTACAGCCAGTTGCTGTGCACCAGCCGACGGTGGGTCAGGGATACGTAATAACGCCGGTCCACGACGTCCGGGTACTCGGGCCAGCTTCCGCCGACATCGAGGCGCAGCGACCTCCGCCGGCTGAAGGTCTTGAACACGCTCACCTGCTGGGCTGGCCGTACGCCGTCGCGGTCCTGCCGCCATTCCAGTTCGGAGTTGAACCGGAGCAGCCAGTCCCACCCCATTTTCTTGTTGAACTGGACCTCCGATAACGTGACCCAGCCATCATCGGTGAACCACGTCACTTTTTGGGTCAGGCGTGCATCCCACTTCGGCGTGATCTCGTACAACCGGGTTCCGCGCAGCCGCAGGTACAGCTGCCAGGGACTGCTGAAACGCGCGCCGAGGTCGGCGTCGATCCGCACCTTGCGTTTCTCCTTGATCGAATAGCGCAGGGCCGCGTTCGGGTCGGTGTTGTTCAGCCCGACCGCGTCGAACTGGTCCCGGTCTTCGGGGTCCGGATCAACGATGTCCTCGAACACCAGTTTGAGTTTTTTGGACGTATAGGGGAGCTGCAAGCGCAGGTTGATGCGATGGATGTACTTCGGCGAATCCTCTTCGCGGAACTGGATCCCCCCCGACAGTTTGATCCGGGTATCGTTGCTTTCATCCTCCAGGCGTTCTTCGCCGTAGAACCGGTCGATGTATTCCGCGACATCCACCACGTTGGACGACCACTTGCTGTGCCAGCGAGCCAGCCGGTTCGAGGTCGAGCGGTAGGTCGGGTTGTTGGTGCACCACGGCGTGTAGGCCGGGGCATTGCTGCTGGCGGGAAGGGTGATGTCAGGCAGCACGGGCGCATGGGTGGTCTCCCCGGCCAAACCGGACGGAATCCATCCTCCGGCTGCGACCAGCAACACCGCGACCACCCATTGACCTGCGCGCGTCATGAAGTACAGTACGGTATGCGATCCGATCAGGAAATCAGCAACGAAATTGAGCAGATGGTCCACGCCCACTACTACAGCGAGGATTTTGAGCTGCTCGCCTCCCTGCGTGCCTATGTCGAGCCGTTATCGCCCGCCGAGAAGGAGCATGTGCGGGCGCTTGCGCTCCGGCGGCTGATGCAGGAGGGGTCCCTGGTCGATATCCTGCTGTGCACGGTGGTTGATGTTCCGTCCGCTGTGCCGGTGTTGGCCGGCCGGCTCGACCGGGAAACGATCACCAACCAGGTCACCCGCACCTTGATCCAGGCCTTGCGGCGTTACCATACGGCTGAGGCCTACGAGGCGGTTGAGCGGTTTGTCGATTCCGACCAGGAGATGGAGGCGATCGAGGCCTTGGCCGACATCGACTTCCGGCGCACCATCCCGTTGCTCGTGCGGGCGATGGGCAAGGAGCATCAGCACGGAACCCTGCTGCACCTGTTCCACCGTGTCGCCAAGGAACGCGGGGTGGATGGTCTTGCCGATGAGTTGCGCGGCTCCTCGGCCACGCGCTCGGCCCGGTTCAAATCGGACTTCGAGCGGGTGTTGCGCGCCAAGAAGGATCCATATAATCCCTTCACAGACGAGCAAATCCTCCTTATCCTTTCCCGCATAGGCTGAGCACCGCGGAACAGGTTGTGCGCGGTATGCGGCCGGATGGTCCGCGAAACATGGCCAACGCACATCAACAACGCAGCCGTATGATCGGGTTGTTCACCCTGTGCGTATGCGTCTCCCTGCCGTTCGTCCTGCTCTACCTGGTCGGCAAACGTTCGATCATCAACGAAGTGCGGGCGCATGCCATGGGCGTGGCCATCGCCACCTCGGCGGGCTTGCCGCAGGATGCCTTTGCCCGGATCGTGCGACGCGAGGATGCCGATCAGTCGGCCTTCCGCGCCGTGCAGCAATTCCTGAACCGGGTCGCGGTGGACAATCCCGATGTTCGTTATGTCTACACCATGATGCGTTCCACGAATCCACTCGCCTCGGCGTGGATCGTGGAGTATGCGGTCGATCAGTCGTCCCGTGATAGCAATAACAACGGGATGATCGATCCGGAAGAGCGTTTTGAGCCGTTGGGAACGCCCTACAATGCGGTGCGCTCACCTGAATTGATCAATGCCTTTTATGGTCCGACCGCCGACTACCATGTCACGCCCGACCCGCCGTATCCGGACCTGATTTCCGGTTATGCGCCGATCCGTGATGCAGACGGTGTGGTGGTCGGGATCGTCGGGGCCGACATTACCGCCCAGACCGTCGGCCGCAAGTTGCTGGCCATGCAGGGGGTGGTGTTCGTGGTGTGGCTGGTCTTGTGCCTACTGATTGTCTGCGTGTTCATGCTCTACCAGAAGCAGAGCGAGGCGTACCAGCGGATATCCCTGTTGAGCGCCGAGTTGATCCAGCGCAATGACATGCTGCGCGCGGCCAACCAGGAACTGGCCCGGATGAATGCGAAGTTCGATGCCGAATTGAGGCTGGCCCAGCGGGTGCAACAGGGAATGCTGCCGACACGGTTTCCGCGCCATGACCGCATCGTGTTTGATCAGTATTACCTGACCTGCGAGGTCATGGGCGGTGATCTCTACGATGTCTTTGAGATCGATCAGGACCATATCGGCTTGTACATGGCCGATGTGGGGGGGCGCGGGGTCAGTGCGGCGCTGGTCTCCGGCTTGTTGCACATGGCGGTGGCGACGGTCCGTCAGCAGCGGGCGGCGGGCACGGCCTCCTTGTTCGTGGACATGACCCGGCCGGATGTCGTGTTGCGATCCATCAACCAGTTGTTGCACAAGGAAATCCCCAAGGGGGAAAGCATCACGCTGATCTATGGCGTCTTCGATCTGTTGCAAAACCGGTTGCTGCTGGCCAGTGCGGGACATCCGCATCCGGCGATCTATTGTGCCCGCCAGCAATCCGCTCATTGGTGCCAGGTGAAGAACGGGGCACCACTCGGGCTATCTGCGGACCAGGAATACACCTGCACGTCGCAAGCGGTGGACGCCGGGGATCTGGTCCTGTTCTACACCGACGGATTGACTGCGGCGACGAACCGGGCCGGAGAAGCCTTTTCCGAGGACCGGTTGCTCGGGGTGGTGGGTTCATTCGGTTCGGTGAATGCCGTCCGGTTGAATGAAGCGATTCGCGAGGCGGTGGCAAGCCACCGCGGTGGAGCGCCAGCCCATGACGATTTCACGCTGCTCGGCGTGGAGATCCGTTGATCCCCGCATCGAGATCGAGCCGGCGCAGGCGGAGCGCATTCAGGATCACCGTGATGGAACTCGCGCTCATCGCCGCACTGGCCAGCATGGGCGTCAGCATCCAGCCCGTCCACGGGAACAGCGCCCCGGCGGCGAGGGGAATCATCACCGCATTGTAGGCAAAGGCGAAGAACAGGTTTTGCCGGATGTTGCGCATGACCGCCCGGCTGAGATCGATGGCCCGGACAAGGCCGAGGATGTCGCCGTGCAGCAGGTTGATCTGACCGCTGGCCATCGCCACGGCCGTACCTGTCCCCATGGCAATGCCGATATCGGCCACGGCGAGCGCAGGCGCATCGTTGATGCCGTCGCCCACCATGGCCACCACACCGCCCTGCCGCTTGCGTGCCGCCACCGCCTCCGCCTTGTGTTCGGGCAGGACGCCGGCCATGACCGCACGGATACCGAGTTGCCGGGCCACATTGTGGGCCGCGTGTTCGTGGTCGCCGGTGACCATGACCGAGGTGATACCGCGCCGTTCAAGGGCGCGAATCGCCTCGGCCGCATGGGGTTTCAAGGTGTCGGCGATGACCAACAGGCCGGCCAACCGTCGTTCCGCCGCAACCCATACCACGGTGCGCCCTTCCTCCTCGTAGCGTCGAACGATCTGGTCGAAGGCGGCGAAGGGTTGTTCGTCCTCCACGTCGAGCCAGCCGCGCCGGCCTACCCGGATGGTGATTCCGCCGACCTGGCCGCTGACGCCCTGGCCGATCTCCGACCGGAACTCCTGCGCAGGTTCGATGGCGAGCCCCCAGGCGCGCGCACCGTCCACGATGGCCGAGGCCATCGGGTGCCGGCTCCAGTATTCGACCGAGGCTGAGGCTTTCAACACCCATCCTTCTTGTCCGGTTTCCACGGGCACACAGGCGTGAAGCACCGGTCGTCCGGACGTCAGTGTGCCGGTCTTGTCGAGCAGCACGGTGGTGACCGAGGCGAGCCGTTCCAAATGGGCCGCGTCCTTGATCAGGATGCCGGCCACCGCGCCGCGGCCGAGACCGGTAACGATGGAGAGGGGGGTGGCGAGGCCGAGGGCGCAGGGACAGGTGATCATCAGCACGGTGACGGCATGAACGAGCCCATACCAGGCGGCCGGTTGCGGGCCAATGCGCCACCAAACGAGGAACGTGGAGGCAGCGAGCAGCAGGACCATCGGCACAAGTTTTCCCGTGATGCGGTCGGCCACGCGCTGGATCGGGGCGCGGCTGGCCTGGGCATCCCGGACCATGGCGATGATGCGGGCGAGGGTGGTGTGTTCGCCGACCTGTTCGGCGCGCACGATGGCGGAGCCTTCGACGACGAGGGTGCCGCCCGCCACGTGTTCGCCCGGAAGGCGGGTTACCCCGAACGGTTCGCCGGTGAGCATGCTCTCGTCGATGGTCGCGGCGCCGGACAGGATCACGCCATCGATCGGCACCCGGTCCCCGCCGCGCAGCACCAAGTGTTCGCCGACCAGAAGGTCATCGACCGGGACTTGCTCCTCGACGCCGTTGCGCAACACGCTGGCCCGGGCGGGTTGCAGGCGTCCGAGGGTGGCGAGGGCATCGCCGGTGCGGCGTTCGGCCCGGTCTTCCAGCCATTGGCCAAGCAGGACCAGGGTCACGATCATCGCCGCCGCTTCGAAATAGACCGGGACCGTGCCATGCACACGGAACGCTTCGGGGAACCAGTTCGGCGCGAGGAACGCGGCCAGGCTGTACGCGTACGTGATGACCACGCCCGGTGCGATCATCGAAAACATGTTCAGGCGGCAGCGCCGGTAGGAGAGCCAGCCCTTCTCGATCAGGGGCCAACCGGCGGCCAGCACGACGATGGTCGCGAGGGAGGCGGCGATCCAGTTCCACGCGGTGGATGCATGGTGGGAAGCCAGGTCATGGCCGGTCAGGTGACGGCTCATTTCCACCGCGGCGAGCGGCGCGGTCAGCGCCGCCGCCAAGCGGAGGCGCTGGGGCAGGCGGTCGATCATGGGCAGGAATCAGGTGGTGGCGTCGGCCGCGTTGTGGAGCGGAGCCTGGGAGGGCGAAACGAGGTGCAGTTCGATCTTGGGATTCTTCTCGCGGAAATAATCCATCGTCCACTTGTTCGGGAACAGCACGACCGGGCATTGCTGCAGGTCGCGGGCCACCTGCACCCCGGTGCCAAGGTAGAGTTTCTCGACATCGGCCTGGGTCAGGGATGGATCCAGCCAGCGGATCACGCTGTACGAGGCGGGTTCCAGCCGGGCCGGAGCGTTGTATTCCGTTTCCAGGCGGTAGAGTACGACATCGAACTGGAGCGCGCCGACCGCGCCGAGCAGCGGGGCGGTGCTTACGGTTTCCGGCAGGTTGAAGACCTGGATGACGCCCTCGTTCAGCAACTGGCCCAGCCCGGCCTTGAATTGCTTGAACTTCGACGGGTTGGGATTGCGCAGGTAACCGAAGACTTCCGGAGGGAAGCGGGGGATTTCCTGGTACCGGATGTCCTTGTTTTCGCTCAGGGTATCGCCGATGCGGAATGACCGGTGGGCCACCAGGCCGACGATATCGCCGGGGAAGGCTTCCTCCATGGTTTCGCGTTCCTGGCCGAACATGCGCTGCGGGTAGGCGAGGCGGATGATCTTGCCGGTTTCGGGATCGGCGACTTGCATGTCCTTGACGAACTTGCCGGAGCAGACGCGCACGAAGGCGAGGGTGTCCCGGTGTTTCGGGTTCATGTTCGCCTGCACCTTGAAGACGAACCCGGAAAAGCCGGGGTGGGTCGGGTCGATCACGCCGGCGGTCGACTTGCGCGGAGCGGGCGGGGCGCCGTACTCGATGAAGTAGTCGAGCAGGAGTTGGATGCCGAAGTTGGTCATTGCGCTGCCGAAGAATACGGGGGTCACCAATCCGGACATGATGCGTTCGCGGTCGAACGAGGTCCCGGCCACCGACAGCATCTCCACTTCCTGTTTCCAGAGATCGTAGGTCTCCGGGTGCATCAGCGCGGCGAGCGAGGGGTCGTCGATGCCGGCCACGCGCACCGGGGCTTTGTGCTGGCCGCCGATGGTGCGTTCGAAGGTGTGGACCTGGCCGGCAATGCGGTCATACACGCCGAGGAATTCCGCGCCGCTGCCCATCGGCCAGGTCACCGGAAAGGCTTCTAGGTTCAGGACCTTCTCCAGTTCGTCCAGCAGGGCCAGCGGGTCCTGGGCCGGGCGGTCCATCTTGTTCATGAAGGTGAAGATCGGGATGCCGCGCATGCGGCAGATCTCGAACAGCTTGCGGGTGCGTTCCTCGATGCCCTTCGCGGCGTCGATCACCATGATCACGCTGTCCACGGCGGTCAGTACGCGGTAGGTATCCTCGCTGAAATCCTTGTGGCCGGGCGTGTCGAGCAGGTTGATGCAGTGGTCGCGGTATTCGAACTGCAGCACGGTCGAGGTGATCGAGATGCCGCGTTCCTTCTCCAGTTCCATCCAGTCCGAGGTCGCGGAGCGTTGGTTCTTGCGGGCGCGCACCGAGCCGGCGAGGTGGAGGGCGCCGCCGTAGAGGAGCAGTTTCTCGGTCAGGGTGGTCTTGCCGGCGTCCGGGTGGGAGATGATGGCAAACGTGCGGCGGCGGGCTATTTCATCGGAAAACGGTCGTTGCATGTCCTCACACGGGCTGGAGCTTACACAGGTGAATCAAGAATCTCGCGGACTTTGCCGCAAAGGGAGGACACGGTAAAGGGTTTTTGTATATAGTTGCGGCCGTTGGAGGTCTCGTGGGCGTCGGGCTGGTGGTCCTCGGCGTAGCCGGAAATGAAGAGGATGCGCAGATCCGGCCGGATGGCCCGGGCCGCGCGGGCGAAGGTCAGTCCGCTCATCTGGGGCATGATGATGTCGGTGAGCACGAGGTCGATGGCCCCGGCGTTTTCCTTGAAGTAGGCGAGGGCCTCGGCGCCATTTTCGCGGGTGGTGACCTGGTAGCCCTTGTCCCGCAGGATGCGGGTACTGAGTTCGCGCACGATCTTGTCGTCCTCGATCAACAGGATCCTTTCCGCGCCGCCGGCGGTGGAGGGCGGGGGGCGGTCGCTCGCGCCCGCTCCCGCAGGTTCATCGGCCATCGGGAGGTAGATCGTGAATTCCGTCCCAACGCCGACGGCGGAGTCGAACAGGATGTACCCGGAGCTCTGTTCAATGATCCCGTACACCATCGAGAGGCCGAGTCCGGTGCCCTTGCCGACTTCCTTGGTGGTGAAGAAGGGCTCGAACACATGCGGTTTGACCTCGTCGCGAATGCCATGGCCGGTATCGGCCACTTTCAACAGGATGTAACGCCCGGGTTTGACGGTGATCAGGCCCTGGGTGATCGGCTCGGTGATCAAGCGGTTCGCGGTGGCGATGCGCAACTGGCCGCCACCCGGCATGGCGTCGCGGGCATTCAGGCACAAGTTGATGACCACCTGTTCGATCTGCCCGCGATCGACCTTTACCGGGCAGGCCGCCGGATCGAGTTCGGTGGTCAGCGAGACGTCTTCGTTGATCAGCCGTTTCAGCATGCGCTCAAGGTCGGCCACGATCTGGTTCAGGTCGATGCTCTTGGGTTCGAGCACCTGGCGGCGGCTGAAGGCGAGCAGTTGACGGGTGAGCGAGTGGGCCCGTTCGGCGGCGCGGGCGATCTCGGTGATTTCCTTGCGCCATTCATGGCCTTCCGGGATCTGGGCGGTCAGCATGTCGCTGTAGCCGAGGATTGCGGTCAGCAGGTTGTTGAAGTCGTGGGCCACGCCACCGGCGAGCCGGCCGACCGCCTCCATTTTCTGCGAGTGGCGCAACAGGTCCTCGCTGCGGCGCAGGGCGTCCTCGGTGCGTTGCCGCTCGGTGATGTCGCGGGCGTTGATAATAAAACGGGTGTTTCCGTGCTCATCGCGGATGCGCTGGAAGGCACATTCAAGGTTGCGCCATTCACCGGCTGGGTGACGGATGCGGAAGAGGTGCAGGCGGTGATCCGGGGCGGTACGGATGGGATCGAACATGCCGCGCAATTCGTTCCAGTCCTCGGAATGGATCAGGGTGAAGAAGTTCAGGTTGCCGGGGGTCGCAGGATTGATCCCCAGTTCGCGGTTCACGGATGGGCTCGCATAGAGAACATCGCCCCTGTTGTCCACCATGATGATGAGATCCGAGGCATTTTCGATCAGCGAACGGAAGTGTTCCTCGCTTTGGCGCAGGGATATTTCCGCCCGGTGGCGGGCAATGGCGGCGCTGATGCTTCCCGCGATGGTGGACAACGCGGAGGTGTCACTCTCGGTCCAGTCATACCCCGCATCCGCCGTGTCAAAGCCGAGGATGCCCCAGAACTTCTTCTCAACGATCAGGGGTGCCATCAGCACGGAATTTACCCGGTTGGCATCCTCGGTGAGGAACTCCAGCACACGTCCGGAAACGATGCGGCCCGCGGCCATGACCGCATACCAGCGCGGGAAAAACGTGTCGTAGGGCAGGCTGATCTCGCTGGGGGCGAAGGATCGATGTTGCGTCGATACCTTGTCGTAGAGGAAACGGGGAACCATCATCGGTTGTTCGCGTCCCGCTCCGTCCTGGTTTTCGCACAGGAAGATGCGGGTCGCAGGCACGGCCGGGGCCATGATGCGCAGGGTTTGCCCGATGGCGAGCAGGACGTCCGGATTGGTCAGCAATTCATGGTTGGCCCGGGCCACCGCACTGAGGATCCGGTCGCGGGCCTTGAGTTGGCGTCCGGTGGCATCGCGGCTGATGGCCCCGCCGAGATTGCCGGCCATGGCCAGCAGAATCGCTTTTTCGTTGCCGCTCCATTCGCGCGCGGCGCGGGCTTCGTCAAAACCGATAAAACCCCAAAGCCGGTTGTCGAGATGGATGGGCACACGGAGAAAGGAAACAACTTGAAGCGATTCCATGAGCCGGCGAGGGCCGGGAGGGAGGCGGGAGGTCAATCCGTCGTAGATCGCCCCGGCCGACAACCGTTCCAGCATGTCGGTGAAGTCGGGGAGGAACGGCAACTCCTGCCACCGCTCATCGCCGAGGGTGGGGAGGGCGGGATGCTGGACCCATTCATACCGCTGGCTCATGTTCCATTCGCCGGTCAGTGGATCCTGCAGGCAGGCGAACAAGCTGACCCGGTCCACCTGCATCGACTCGCCGAGCACGCGCAGTGATTCGCGGATCGAGGGGTCGAGGTCATCTCCGGTCAGCAACTGGCTCGACGAACGGGCCACGCCGTCGAGCACCTGGTCCCTTTTGCGCAGTTCGTCCATGCTTCGCTGGCGTTCGATGATGTTGCCGAGCAACGAACAGAACACCGCGATGACGTCTTGCAGGTGCTCGTCCGGCGGATGTCCGGAGATCACCGCATCGTTGCAAAAGACGCCGATCATCCGGTTGTGGGATCCCTTGATGGGCGTCGTGGCCACCCAGAAGTCACGTACGGTGGCGGCGCGGGCATCCGGTGAGGAGCGCTGGATGTCGCGCTCCACGATCCACTGGGAACTTTTGCGGTTCCATGTCCGGAACCGGTTGTCCCACGCGGCATCCATCGGAATGATCTTGTCGCGTTCATCCGTGGTGCGTCCCTTCAGGTCGGTGCCGTAGGTCCCGACCAGGTGGTCATCGCGGTTGAGCAGGATGGAGCAACGTTCGATGCGCAACAACATGCGGGCCAGTTCCACCGCCTTGCGCAACAGGGTATCGAGATCCGGCGAGGCGATCAGGCGATCGGCGATTTCCACTACCGCCTTGAGGTCCTGGGTGGTGGTGCGCTCGCGTTTCTCGTTGACCATCTGGTCCGTGACATCGCGGACGATGCCGACCACGCCGGTCACCGCCCCCCGTGCATCACGCAGGGGAATCCGGTTGATCGAACACCAGTTGCCGCCGCCCGTCTGGTCGATCCATTCGATCCGCTCGGGTAGGGTTTCTCCGGAAAGGATGATGCGCTCCTCGTCGAAGCGGTGGGCGTGAGCCCGCTCGGCGGCAAAGAATTCGGTGTCGGTATGACCCTTGATCGTTTCGGGATCCTGCCGGCCGAGGAGTTCCGCCCAACGTTGGTTGGCCTGCCGGTACACGCCTTCGCGGTCCTTGACGAAAACCGCACAGGGGAGATGCTGGAGAAGAAGGTCAAGCAGACCTTCGGACAGTCCGGGGGATTCGTTGATGGGTTCGTTGGCGTGTTCTGGTGGTGTGGTCGACATGATCGTAACAGGGGAGCGCGGGCCTCCTTGCCGGTCATCTTACACGCAAAACCCCGATTCAGGATAATAAAAAGCCGCGGAGGTGATCCGCGGCGTCCCGGAAAGGTCGATCTGGGGTGAATCAGGCCTTGGCGGCGTGGAGGGCGGCGTCGTAATTCGGTTCCTGGACAATTTCCGGCACCAGTTCGGCATGTTTGACCACGTTCTGGGCATCCAGGACCAGCACAGCACGACCCAGGAGGCCCTTGAGCGGCCCATCCACGATGGCGATTCCGTAATCAGCGCCAAACGACGGGCTCCGGAAAGAGGAAAGACTCACCACGTGGGATAACTTTTCCGCGTCACAGAAACGCTTGGCGGCGAAAGGCAAGTCGGCGGAAATGTTGATCAGCACGGTATCGCCGAGGGCTCCTACTTCCTTGTTGAAGCGGACCGCCGACATCGCGCAGATCCCGGTGTCCAGACTCGGGACAATGTTGAGGATCTTTTTCTTGCCGGCATAGGCTGCCAGGCCCACGTCCTGAAGGTCGGCGGCGCACAGGCTGAACGCTGGGGCGGTGGTTCCTACGGCGGGCAAATCGCCGGCCGTGTTGATCGGGGTTCCTTTGAGGGTGATCGAAGCCATGGTCAAACTCCTTTGGGTTGTTGGTGCGGTACTATACTACCGTTTTCGCTGAGGGCAACTGGTAGTACCCCGGATCGACCAGCTTTGCCGTTGTACAAACCTTGAACTTTTCCCAATGGATGTGGTAGGTTCCCGGCAACTTGAGGAATTTATCATGAAAAAAGTAGTGTTCATGTTGCTGGTGGCCTTGTTCGGCATGGGCCGCGAAGCCGAGGCCCGCGGGCGTCATTATGACCTGATTGTCGCGCCCGCCCGGTTTTCCGTGATCCAGGTGTTGTTCGATGTCGCCGCGAACCGTCCATCGGTTCTGGTTTCATACCAGGGCGAGGCGACCACGGCCGAGCCGTTGCTGCACGTCTGGAATGGCACCGCGTGGGACCCGATCACCCTGCATGACCTCCGCGAGATCAGTTTTGTTCAGAAAACCCCGACCCGTGCCGTGTTGATCGGTGGGGATGACCTGCTGCCGGCTTCCGTGCGCGAGAGCGTGGCGTGGATGCCGGAGGTGGTGTTTGTGCGCGAACTGGCCAACGCCTCCCTGTTGAATGATTTCGGACGGATTCAGGGCTGGTCCAAGCGGGAATGGAACTGGTTCGCCACCCGGTACAACTTGAACCTCGAGGATGAGGCGGCCCCCATGCGGGCTCGTAGCTGGTACGATCAGCCGGCGTCGGCTGTTCGTCGGAATGCCGAGCAACCGGAGGCCCCGGTGGTTCGCCCCGATGCAGGTGCACCCCGCCAGCCCATGCTTCCGCCCTCCAACCTTCCCCTGCAGTCCGAACTTTACCGTCCCTCCGATGTTCCCGCCCCGGCTCCGGTAGCGGCTGCTCCGGTGGTGGAGGCCGTGACCGTTCCCGAGGCTCCCGCGAGCGAGATCGTTGAGGTGGTCGAGCCGGCCGTGGAAGCTCCGGTCGAGGCGCCCGTCAAGTAAACCGGGCCTCCGGTTGGAAGCTCGGCATGCGACGTTTTGCTCCCCTGCTGTTGGTCATGATCCTCGCCTCCGGGTGTGCGACCCAACGGGTTACCCTCGAGGACCGGACGATCAACGAGACGCGGTTGTTCGTGACCCGCTCCGGCGAGAATGTGACCTTGTCCTGGGAGACGGAGCCCGGCATGGCCTACACCGTGCTCTTCAACCACACCCGCAGTGCCAAATCACCGTGGAAAGTTCTTCCCGGGTTTGACCTGATCCGTGGCACCGGAAGAACCGTGACCTACACCGACCGCGTTCCCGCACAGGAGACGCGGTATTACCGGTTGCACACGACGTCTGCGATTAGTCTTTGATCCGAAACACCGCGAAAATAGGTCGGTGGTCGGATGCCAGGTAGGTCCGCGCATCGCGAATAATACCCGACTTCTCGGCCACCCAGCGGGTTCGCATCGCCGGATTGACCAGCATGTAGTCAATGCGCGCATACCCATCTTCCCGTTGGTAGTAATGCGTCCAGCGGTCGCCGAGCGGATCCGCCAAGGAAAGATCGGAAATCGACAGATTCTCCTGCCCGATGAGTTCACGCATGGCGGCGGAATTGTAGGCGTCGTTGAAATCCCCGCACACCAGGACGGGTTGGTCCGGCCGCTCCTTCTCCAGGCGGCGCAACTGGCTAGCCAGCAAACGCGCCTCGTTGCGGCGCATTTCAGTCTGGCCGGCTTCATGGAAGGTCTTTGCTTTCAGGTGGACATTCACGATGCGGAACGTCATGCCGCCGGCTTCCAGGTCGACCTGTTGGAACCCGCGCAGCACGGGGAAGGTGCGGCCTTGAATGCTGTAGAACAGGTTGGTCAGGGGCTCCCTGCCGGTGATCGGGTAGCGGCTCAGCAGGCCAAGGGTGACATACGATGCGGCGATGTCGAGGTGGTCATGGTGGGGGTAGTCCAATCCCGCGGCGCGTAACCGGTCGCGGAAATCGGCCAGGGTGGATGCGTCGCCGAGTTCCTGCAGGACGAGGATGTCTGGGTTGGCGCGACGGATCACCTCGATCAGCGGGTTGATCTCGGTGTCGGGCTTGAAATCGTCCTCCTGCCCGTCGTTGTCACGGTCAATGTTCCGGTACATGCGGAGGTTGTAGGACATCACCGACAGCTCGCCGTTGCCGGGAGGTGCAAAGTACGGCGGGGGGGGCGCTTCACGCCGGCTGCAGGACGCGGTACAGGCAACCAGGAACACGACACCGAGCCACCGCGCGATGGTGCCGTTTGACGGGAAAAACCTCACGAGGCGTAGAACGACTCGATCTTCGTGGCGACATCGCGGTAGGAGATATCGACGCCGTAGATTTCCTTGAAGTAGGCGAGGGCCTTGTCCTTGTTGCCCATCCGCTCGGACAGGGTTCCCAGCTCGTAGAGCAGGTCCTTTTTCGTGTCATCCATCACCGGCAGCTCCGACACCGCCTTCTGCATTTGTTCGACGGCGATATCAAGCTGGCCCTTGTGTTTGAAGCACAGGCCCATGTAATAGAGTGCACGGATGCGTTTCTGGGGGTTGCGCTGGGCGAGCTGGAACTGCTGGATCGCCTCGTTGATCTCACCGCGTTCAAAGAGCAGGACGCCGAGATCAAAGCGGAACAGCAGGTCGTTCGGGTAGCGCTCCACCTTGTCGCGTGCATCGTCGAGCATGAAGGAAGCGCGCTCTTTCTTCCAGGCTTCGACGTGTTCCGTATCGCCCGCAGCCTCAAACTGGGCGATTTCGAAATCGAGTTTGCGGATATAGGCGTTGCTGACCGCACGGTCGATCTGCGGATCGGCACCACCGGTCATTTCCTGGGCGGCCTTCAGGGCTTCGAGCGCCAGATCATGCTGGTCCGACTTCAGGTACAGGTCGGCCAGGGCGCGGCGGTAGTTGATGTTCTTCGGATCGGCCGCGATCTTCTTGAGGGTCTCCTCGATCAACGCATCGGAATCCTTCGCGGTCTTGACGGCCTTGTTCTGCTGTTCCAGCAGGATGGCTTCTTTCGAATCCTT
>CALBHI010000334.1 GCA_937894535.1 uncultured Verrucomicrobiota bacterium | reverse complement strand
GCATCTGCTCGAGGAACTGGCGGGCGTAGGCGGACAGGCTCTCCACGTATTTGCGCTGCCCCTCGGCATACAGGGTATCGAACGCCAACGAGGATTTCCCCGAGCCGCTCAGACCGGTCACCACCGTGAGCTGGTTGCGGGGAATCCGCACCGAAATGTTCTTCAGGTTATGCTCCCGCGCCCCCTGAATGATGATCCAATCCTTCGACATACTCCGTTCACCCACGAAAGGGCAGACAGTACCACAGGAGCAAGGGATTGGCCACGGCAAAGAGGTCCTGGTACGGATCGGCTCGACTTGTCACAAACGCCAACACATAAGCAGGTTAACGCGAATAGGCATCTCCTCTTTGCCCCGGAAGGGAATAGGTCTTGGCATTATGGGCATCGGATGTCCATCGTATGGTCATGAGGAACGTAAACGTCGCCAAGCTCAAGGAGTCATTGAGTACCTACCTGCATCAGGTGCAGGAGGGGGAGGAAATCGTCGTCACCTCGCATCAGCGGCCCGTGGCGCGGATTGTTTCCTATGCCACTGGAGACCTGGTTATCGTGCCGCCGACCCGCCCGTTATCCGACCTCCGTGGGGTGCGTGGCATTACGCTCGAAAGCGGCCTTCGCGCCGACGCGATGTTGATCGAGGATCGCCGCCGGCGATGAGTGTCTACGTTGATACATCGGCTATCCTGCGGCGGTTATTTCATGCATCGACCGAACTGCCGAACTGGGGTTCTTGGGAGCAGGCCTGCACCCGTGAATTGTGGCGGGTGGAAGCCATGCGAACCACTCACCGGCTCCGCATGGAAAACCGGATCAAGGATCAGGACGTGGCCCGGTTGTGCGATGACATGGATACCATCGATGGGTGTTTCCATGTCATCCGGCTCAGTCCGGAGATCCTGCGACGCGCATCGGAAGCCATGCCAGCCATCATCGGCACCCTGGATGCGCTTCACCTCGCCACGGCGCTGCACGCCCGGACCACGATGGCCATCGATCGCTTCATCACCCACGATAAGCAGCAGGCCTTGGCGGCCAAGGCCGTCGGATTTACCGTTGAGGGAGTCAACCGGCAATCCCTTTTCGGGTAAAAAAACGCGATCGTTCCCCCAGCTATGATCAGCGCTGCGGACGACCGAACCCGGTCGGGCGCGGCGGGCGGTACTTGCCGCTGCCACCACCCTTGCTGTGCGCCGGGCCGCGAGGACGGCTGGAGCGTTGGCCCCCGCGTTGTCCCTTCGGTTCCGGGCGCGCTTCGGCGCCGGTGGCATTGCGGGCGGCTTCGGAGTGGTACGCATGGCTGGTATCGACCGGAATGGACTTGCGGATCAACCGTTCGATGTCGCGCAGCTGATCGCGTTCGCGGGCGGCGCAGAAGGCGATGGCGTCACCTTCGGCCCCGGCCCGGGCGGTGCGGCCGATCCGGTGCACGTAGGTCTCGGGCTCCTCGGGCAATTCATAATTGATGACGTGGGTCACGCCATCGACATCGAGGCCGCGGGCGGCGATGTCGGTCGCGACCAGGGCGCGGATCTTGCCCGTCTTGAAGCCGGACAGTGCATTGGTACGCGCGTTCTGCGACTTGTTGCCGTGGATGGCCGCGCAGGTGATGCCGCACGAGGCGAGTTTCTTGACCACCTTGTCCGCGCCGTGTTTGGTGCGGGCGAAGACGATGACCCGGTCCATGTCGTGCTTGCGGATCAGGTCGGCCAGCAACGAGTCCTTGTCCTGCTTGTCCACGAACATCACTTTCTGGGCGATACGGTCGACGGTCGGCTTCTCCGGTTCGATGGTGATCTCAACCGGGTTGTGCAACAGTTCCTTGGCGAGTTGCGCGACCACCGGCGGCATCGTCGCCGAGAAAAACAGCGAATGCCGTTGCTTCGGCAATTTGGCGATCACCCGGCGCACATCGGGGATGAAGCCCATGTCGAGCATGCGGTCCGCCTCGTCGAGCACGAAGAACTCCACCTTGTCCAGCCGCACATGGCCCTGGTTCATCAGGTCGAGCAAGCGGCCGGGAGTAGCCACCACGACATCGACCCCTCGACGCATGGCCTGCATCTGCGGGTGCTGGCCCACCCCGCCGAAGATGACCGTGTGCGACACCTTCACATGGCGGCCGTAGTTGCGGATGCTCTCGCCGATCTGCGCGGCGAGCTCGCGGGTCGGGGTGAGGATCAACGCGCGCGGCTGCCCCGGCTGGGTGGCCCGGTGCCGGTTGGTCATCTCATGCAGCAGCGGAAGGGTAAAGGCCGCGGTCTTGCCGGTGCCGGTCTGGGCGCAGCCCAGCAAATCGCGTCCCTGCAACAGATGCGGGATCGCCTGCTGCTGGATCGGGGTGGGAATGGTATAGCCTTCTTCGGCCACGGCGCGGCGGACCGGTTCGATCAGCCCCGCGAATACGTTCGATTCGTTCATTTCGTTTCTTTCGTCCATCGTCCGGTGGTTATTGCACTACAAACTCAACCTGCCGGACGTGGAGGGAAAGAGGATGCGGCGCGCAGAGGAAGGCGCCAATGGGTGGAGGCTTGTACGGGGAACGCCCTGCCGTGTCAAGGCTGGCCATCGCCGAAACGGCAACGTGGAGCGTCTCCGCATCCATCTATGGTCGCGTCATGGCTTCCATGAGGCGAGACAAGCAATTCGCTTGATGCCACGCAACGAGCATGCGCTCAATCGTTCGTCATTTGTAACAAACAGTTCAACCCCGAGCACCGAGGCACAGGCGAGCTGGATGGCGTCAGGCGGTCGCAGTGAAGGATAGGTCGCACGGACTTCGGCAAACCGCCACGCCTCATCCGAACCAAACGGGATACAACCCATTTCATCGATCTGCCGGGCATAAGAACGCGCCAAGTCACTGGCGCGATGGCGCAGCGGATGGACCAGCAGTTCTCCCAGCGATAGGCTTGATGTAACGGTTTTGAAACCGTGCTCTTCCTGCCAGCACAGCAGGCGCTCCACGTGTTCAGACCAGACCGGCACTTCCTCGATCCAGTAGATCAGCAGGTTGGTGTCCCAGAAAACGTAACCGCTCACGACCCCCAACCTTCGCGCTGTTCCCGTACATAGGCATCAGCATCCACCTCATCCCAAACCCGCTTGCCAAAACCCTTCAGCCGACGTGCGGGGGATACAGATCCCGCCTGACGCCCCATGAGCACCAACCGCAGCCCATCCTCGACCAAGGCCTTCAACGAAGTCTGCCGCTCCGCTGCCAGCTTGCGCGCCTGAATAGCCAAATCATCAGAAAGATCGATGGTTGTCCTCATGCATAAAAGCATATTCATGCATGCAGGAAAATCAACATAATAAACCCACTCCGTTGTGGTTGTTCGTGTTGCGCCATGCTGGCCATCGCCTACGGATCGAATGGGCTTGGTTAGCCTTGCTGAAACTCCGCGACCAGGTAGGTGTGGTCGGAGGCCTTGGATTGGCGGCGCGGTTCGAGGTCGATGGTGCAGGCCGTGGCCTTGGCGAACATGGGCGGGCTGGCGAGGATGTAGTCGATGCGCCAGCCCTGGCCCTTGCCAAGCGAGTCGATGGTGCGGTAGTCGAAGAAGGTGTAGTGGCCGCCCTCGGGATGGAATTTCCGGAGCACGTCGCCGAACCCCCAGGCGAGGCAATGCGACAGCCCGGTGCGGACATCGGCGTGGTAGCAGACATGCTTGGCACGCTGCTCCGGGTTGTACACATCGATCGGCTGGATCGCGACGTTGAGATCGCCCAGCCACAGCACCTTGTCCTTCGGGGTGAAATGGCGATCGAAGTAGGCGCGCAGGCGTTTGAGCCATTCAACCTTGTACGTGAACATCTCATGATCGATCTCGCGGCCCTGCGGCACGTAGGTGTTGACGATATGCAGGTCGCCGAAGCGCGCGCGGATCAGGCGCGGTTCGTCGGCCGGTCCGCCATCGTCGAGCCCGAACCATACCTGATCGGGTGCCGTGCGCGACAGGATGGCCACGCCGTTGTAGGCCTTCATGCCCTTGAACGCGACGTGGTAGCCGGTGGCTTGCACCGCCTCGAGCGGAAACTCGCTGTCCTGCACCTTCGTTTCCTGCAGGCACAGGATGTCGGGCTGGTGGGCGGCCAGCCAGACGGACAGCGATTCGAGGCGGGAGCGGATGGAGTTGATGTTGTAAGTGGCGATTTTCATACGGGGCGGAGATTTCAGTGTCCGTCAACCGGAGTCAAGACTTCGCATCTGCAAACCCCTGAAGACTGATCGCGGTGCGCGGAAACGCAGCCAGCAATTGTTTATCTTCGGTAACCAAGGGAACACCCAGGCGAATGGCCAGCGCGGCATATTCACAATCGTACGCGGAGCAACCGGATGACCGGACAAGGGCGATGACCTCGGCATCCGTTATAACAAATTCCCGGTCCGTCACGCTGGTCGATGCCTTCTGCAATACCTCCAGCGCGGACGGCTCATCAAGCCGATTCAAGCGAATATAACCGGCAAGGATATTGCGCATTTCCGATCGCCACAAGGTCGGCGCGGCCCACATCCCATCCCTTTTTGCCACACTATCGGCAAGATCCGAACGGCTCCCCGGCAACCACCGGTAAGCAAGGACGTTTACATCAACAACGATCACGCCCGCCCCGCTCGCTTGAGCTGATCCATTTCGTCGGGCTCAAAACTCCCGCTAAAACGCGAACGAAACCGGACGGCTTCGTCACGGGGCCGATCCGACACACGCTTCCCCAGATCAGCACGCAAGCGAGAAACAAACCACTCCTTCAGGGTGACCCCCTCCCGCAAGGCCTCGGTTTTCACCCTTTTCATCAACTCATCCGGCACATCCAGCGTTGTTCTCATATTGTCATACTACTGCACATATTTATGCTTTTCCAGTCCAATCAGCAAAAAGGAAGCGCGGCGGGCCTGCCCGGCCAGGGGGCACCGCGTCTCCGTCGCGATCATTCCCGTCCGGTGATGGCCTCGGCGTTGCGGACCAGTTTCAGGAACTCGGCACGGTAGCCGAGGCGGTCGGGGCCGAGGGCGGATTCGGCGAGGCGGAGCGCATCGGCGTAAGTGAACGAGCCGCGGTGTTCGGAGTCGCGCAGGAGCATGCCGAAGCCGGCCACCGCCGCGGCAAAGCGAAAATCGTCCGATGATACGGTCTGGCCAAGAGCCTCGGCCGACAGCGGGAATTCGAGCTTGGTGGAGGTATCGCCGTCAGGCTCCTTGTAGCGCATCTTGACGGTGAGCGCTTCGGTATCCGGGGCGGCCGGCGAGGACGGCATCTGGTACTTCAACGCATCGACCGCCGGGACATCCGGCAACGGCTGGCCAACCGGGATCAGTTCGTACAAGGCGGTGACGCTATGCCCTGCGCCGATCTCCCCAGCATCCACCTTGTCGTTGTTGAAGTCTTCCTTCTTCAGGATCCGGTTTTCGTAGCCGATGAGCCGGTAGGCGGCGACCACGGCGGGATTGAATTCCACCTGGATCTTCACGTCCTTGGCGATGGTGACCATCGTGCCGAGCATCTGGTCGACCAGCACCTTGCGCGCTTCGTTGAAGTCGTCGATGTAGGCGTAGTTGCCGTTGCCCTTGTTGGAGAGCAGTTCCAGCGTGGAGTCCTTGTAGTTGCCCATGCCGAACCCGAGCACGGTAAGGAACACGCCCGACTTGGCCTCGCGTTCGATCATGGCCTCGAGGTCGCCGCGTTGGACGGTGCCCACGTTGAAGTCGCCATCGGTGCAGAGGATGACGCGGTTGACCGCGTTGCTCTGGAACTGTTCACGCGCGGTGCGGTAGGCGAGCTCGATCCCGGCTCCGCCCGCGGTGCTGCCACCGGCCTCCAGGCGTTCGAGGGCTTCAAGGATCGCCGTTCCCTGATCGCCCGGCGTCGGCGGCAACACCCGTCCGGCGGCACCGGCATACACCACAATGGCCACACGATCGCGGGCATCGAGCTGATTCACCAATGCCTGCAGCGAACGCTTCACCAGCGGCAACTTGTTCGGATCGTTCATCGAGCCGGACACGTCGAGCAGATACACCAAGTTAAGCGGCGGGCGCTCAGCGCGGTCGATGACCTTGCCCTTGATGCCGATGCGGACGAGATGGTGCCGTGGATTCCACGGGCACGGCGCAGCCTCGAGGCGGGTCGCGAAGGGACGGCCATCCACCGGCGCGGGATCGTCGTAGGTGAAGTAGTTGATCAACTCCTCGATGCGCACCGCATCGCGCGGTGGACGGAATCCGTCGTTCAGCATCTTGCGCACCACGGCGTACGATGCGGTATCGACATCGATCGAAAAGGTCGACAACGGATGGTCCCCTACCCGCAGGAACCCGTTCTCGCGGATGACGTCGAAGTCGTCCTGGCTCGGGCTGATGATCGTCGACACGTTGTCCCGTTCCTGGCGACGGCGTTCGGCGAATTGTGATCCGACGATGCCCTTGGCGGCGAAGCCAACCGCGCGCGTCGATGCCAGCGCCGGCGAGGCTGGCGCGGCGGCGGGCGCGGGGGCGGACATCGTGAAGGCGTTGTCCAGGGACTGCTCCTCCATGGGCGGTTCCGCCATCATTTCCAAGTCGGCGGCATCGAACGTGGCTTCGGGCGGGGACGCGACGAGACGATCATCCTTGATCCCCGCTTGTGTAGTAGCCACTCCGCGAGCGGCATCCGTGGGTTGTTCGTCCACGATACCCGCAACGATCTGCTGTTCGTTGGCCGATGAACGCGACTCTTTCACCCGCTGTAGGTGCAAGCCTACGACGGCGAGCATGAGCGCGGCAGCGGCCGCGCCGAAACCGGCGAGGGTTCGCCACCAGGGGAACTCAACGATCCGACCGGCGGGTTGCGTCTCCGCGGCGGCGGCAATGCCCGCGCGGCGGGCGGGGTCGAGGGTGAGTTCCGGTTCGGCGGCGAGACTGGTCGCGAGCAGGCCGGTGGTCGCGCGGAGTTCCGCGACGAAGGTGGCGGCCTCGGGATTCGCGGCGAGCAGGGCTTCGACCTCGTCGCGTTCGGCGTCGGTCAGCTCGTTCAGGATGTAGGCGGTCAGGCGGGGATCGTTCGGATCGAAGTTCATGATACGGCTCCGGAAAGGGTTTTCATCTGGTCGCGCAGGGATTTGATGCCGGTGTGGATGAGGAATCCGACATTGCCTTCGGATGTATCCAGCACGCGGGCGATGTCGCGGTAGCTGAGGTTCTGCTGGAACTTCAGGCGGATGGCCTCGCGCTGGCGTTCGGGTAGACCGTCCATCAGGCGCGGAACCAGCGTTTCGGTATCGTGGCGGTCGGCCGCCTCGGCGGGGTTATGCCCCGGGGCGGCGAGGACGGCCTCTCGGGCGGGGGTCAGGGGGTTCATGGGCTTCTCCTTGCGTTGCATGTCGAACACGCGGGAGCGGCAGACCCGGAACAACCAGGCGGCTTCATGGCCTTCAACCTTGGCCCGGTCCGCCTTGCACAGGCGCAGGAAGGTCTCCTGGACCGCGTCCTGCGCGGCGCTGACCGACCGGGTCAGGCTGTAGGCATAGCGGCACAGCGGCTTTTCATGCCGCCCGACCAAGGTCTCAATCCACTCCCGGTGTTCCATAGGTATCCGTTCCCTTCAGCAAGGATTACGCGCGACCAGGCCATTCCTTTGAAACAGTTCTTACGCACGGGGATCCGGCCTGCAAATTAGCTTGGCGAAGCGGGGTCGAACCAGTATAAACGCGGCCCTTTATCAACGTTTCGGGAGAGAGGATCAGACCATGGCAGATTACAGCGCTTCGGATTTACGCAAGGGGTTGAAGATCGAACTGGAAGGTGTTCCATTCGAAATCACCGAGTTCCAGTTCGTCAAGCCCGGCAAGGGCATGGCGATGTACAAGTGCCGTATCCGCAACATGATCACCGGCGGCACCCAGGACCGCACCTTCCGCGAAGTGGAGAAAATTGGCATTCCCGACATCTACTCGCGCGAGTTGGTGTACACCTACAAGAGCGGTGCCAATTATGTGTTCAGCGATCCGGAGACCTACGAGGAAGTGGAGATCAGCGAAGACACCATCGGCGACAAGAAGTGGTTCCTGATCGAGGAGATGCACGTCAACATCCTGTTCTTCAACGGCAAGCCGATCGATTTCGATTTCCCGGTGTTCATCGAGAAGGAAATCATCGAGACCGAGCCGGGTTTCCGCGGCGACACCGCGAACAACGTGACCAAGCCGGCCAAGCTGGACAACGGCTACGAAATCCAGGTCCCGATCTTCATCAATCCGGGCGACATTGTCCGGGTCGATACCCGCACCGGCAAATACGCCGATCGCGTGAGCAGCGCGGGCCGCAAGTAGGCGCTGCGTTCGAATCGCTGTCGCTGTCGCTTTCGGGAAAGACATTCTCCTCGAACCAATCGGATGCGTAGTCGCTTTTCGATAGCGAAAGCGACAGCGATAGCGATTGCGCTCGATAATCGGCAATTTAGTGGCGGCATGCGAACGATGTCATTCGGGCACGAAAAATTGGATGTTTACCGATTGTCCCTCGACTATGCGGCATGGGCGTTCAAATTCTGCGAAACTCTGAACGGACACCGTAATGCACGCGACCAAATCATTCGCGCTTCTCAATCCATACCGCTGAACATCGCCGAAGGAAACGCCAAGGCAACCGAAGGCGACCGCCGACGTTTTTTTGAAATAGCCCGCGGCTCCGCGCTGGAATGCGCCGCCGCCCAGGACATCCTGCACGTATGCGGTGCACTGGATCGCGAAGAAAACGAAGCGAAGAAGGTCATGTTGAACAGAATTGCCTCAATGCTGACCGGTCTCGGCGGTCGCGGATATATCGTCAAGGAAGTGCGTGAAGCATATCAGATACGGCAAGGAGGCATAACGAAGTTCGATAGCGAAAGCGACGGCGACAGCGACCCGTTTCATCTCCGTTTACGCTCCCGAACCCTCCTCACCCTTCGTCACTTTTTTCATTCCCGCGGCTTCATCGAGGTCGAGACGCCGGTCCGCCTGCCCTGCCCTGCGCTGGAGACGCATATCGATGCGGAACCTTCGGGCGATTGGTTCCTGCGCACGTCGCCGGAGCTGCACATGAAGCAGCTGCTCGCGGCGGGGTTCGAGCGCATCTTCCAGATCGGGCCTTGTTTCCGGCGCGGGGAGCGCGGCGAGCGGCACCATCCGGAGTTCACCATGCTGGAGTGGTACCGGGCCGGGACGGATTACCTCGGCATCCTCGACGATACGAAGGCACTGCTCGCGGCCGCCGGATTGCCCGCGCGGCCATGGGAGATCCTTCCGGTCAGCGAGGCCTTTCAGCGCTGGGCCGGCTGGGATCCTGCGGAGCGCTACGATGCAGCCCGGTTCGAGCTCGATCTGGTGGACAAGGTTGAGCCGGCGTTGCCGCGCGACCGGGCCGTGGTGTTGATCGACTATCCGGCCGAAGCAGCGGCCTTGTCGCGGCGCAAGCCGGGGTCGCCGCACCTTGCCGAGCGGTGGGAGTTGTACCTGAACGGCATCGAGATCGCCAATTCCTACAGCGAGCTGACGGATCCGGTGGAGCAGCGGCGGCGCTTCGAACAGGCCGCACATGAACGGGCCGCACTGGACAAACCGGTGTATGCGATGGACGAGGCGTTTCTCGCGGCCTTGGAGGCGGGCATGCCGCCGTGCGGGGGCATCGCCCTGGGAATAGACCGGCTGGCCATGGTGCTGGCCGGGGCAACCAGCCTTGATGCCGTCATCCCCTTCCGGGAATAATGCGGGTTGGCCTACTGTTGCAGCGTGTCGATCGCCGCGACCTTGCCGTCCTTGAATTCAATGCGGATGCGTTCGTACTCGGTATCGCGGGCCACATCCACCCAGACCCATTCGGTGGTGGAGCGTGAACGGCCATCGGCGTCGCGGTAACGGACATTCGCGCTGACCCGTTGGCGGTCGGTGCTGGTGGTCTTGCTGGTGTAGGACCAGACATCGACGCGGCCTTCGGTGGTGGTGCGGTTGTAGATGCGGTTGGGTTCGCCCAATGCGATGGAAACCATGTCCGGGGTAAAGCCGAGATCGATCTGCCCCTGCTGGATGAGGGCCTGCGCTTCAGGAGGAAAGGAAGCAAAGAGCTCGGGGTTTTTCTTGATGCGCGATGCGGGTGTTGAGCAACCGGTTACCCCTACAGCCACGGCGAGCATCACCAAGCAACGAAGAGCGGACATTCCAGCATTCATGAAGCCAGACTGTAGGCCAAGCCATCCTCCAGGGCAAGCACCGGAAGAACGATCCCCATCCGTCGTTTTCCGTTGACGGATTCCGGGACGTGATGGAATGTATTCCCTTGTCGTGATAGCTTTTATACGAAATGTCGGCGTGACCTTGGCCCTGCTCCTGCCGGTGGCCGTATCCGCGCAGCAAGCATCGAAACCGGTTCGCACCGTCATCGGATTCGGATCCTGTTCCCACCAAAGCCGCTCCCAGGCCTTTTGGGATCCGATTCTCAGCCACAAGCCGGATTATTTTATTTTTGGCGGCGACAACATCTACTCCGACACCTACAACATGGCGTTGCAGTGGAAGAAGTATGAGCAGCTCGCCGCGCATGCGGGATTCCAAAAGCTCAAGCAATCCTCGGTATTGCTGGCTACCTGGGATGACCATGACTTTGGGCTGAATGACTCCGGGGCGGAGTTCCGGGAAAAGGAAGGGTCGCGGGAAAACTTCCTGAACTTCTGGGGGGTTCCCAAAAAATCACCGCGGCGCGGCAATCCGGGGGTGTGTGTAGCGCGGGTCGTGGACATCAACGGGTATCGCCTCCAGTTCATCCTGCTCGACACCCGGTATTTCCGCAGCCCGCTGGTGAAACGCGAACAACGCGCGGAAGGCGAAGGCCGTTATGCCCGGAACCGGGACCGTGCCGCGACCATTCTCGGGACGGAACAGTGGGCGTGGCTTGAACAGCAGTTGCGTGTTCCAGCGGATGTCCGGTTGCTGGTTTCGAGCATTCAAGTGGTTCCGGAAGATCATTACTGGGAATGCTGGGACCTGTTCCCGCTGGAACGCAACCGGTTGTTCAAGATGATCAAGGCCACGAAGGCGAACGGCGTGATCGTGCTGAGCGGCGACCGGCACATGGCCGAGTTATCGCGCCACGACAAGGCGATCGGGTATCCGCTGTACGACCTGACATCGAGCGGCCTCAACATGGGCCGTGGCGGCTACTGGCCCGAACCGAATCGGCACCGGATCGGCGAGCAGTTCTTCGAGAACAACTTCGGCCTGATCCTGATCGAGTGGCAAAAGGATCCGCTGATCACGTTGCAGATCCGCGACGAAAAAAACCGGGTGGTGTTGCAGGAGGATATCCGGCTCAGCACCTTGAAACCCGGAACACGCAAGTAAAGCCCATGGGCCTGATTACTCCCGGAAGACCTGTCCGGTTCCGCCCGCCACCTGGGTCAGCACCCCCCCGCCCTCTTCAAGGCGCCACACTTCATCGCGGTTTCCACCGCCGCTGGCCACGGTGATTTCCATGATGCTGGAGGCCGGGAAATAGGTTCCCACGAGCGGGGATGATTTTTCGTTGCCGTACTTCTGTGTTCCGGTGATGTTGTCCGTGCCGCTGTGGCGCAGTTTCATGACCTGGTCGCGGGTCACGGAAATGCCGTTGGTGGCGCTGATGGTGAAGCCGCGCCATGTACCCGACAAGACGCCGCCATCCCCGCCGCCACCGTCATCGCAACCGACCAGCGCCAGCAAAGCCAGCAGCAGCACGAAACAGGGAATCCAGCCGAGCAGGCGGCAGGAAGGGCAGGTCGTTGGCGGTTGATGCTTCATGGCGGCTCCTCATGCTCCATCGAGCACGCGACGGATCAGTGGTACAAGGTCCTCGCGGCGAAAGGGTTTTTTCACCAGCGGGATGGATTCCCCGGGGGCGATCATACCGATCTCCTCCAGGTGTGATTCGTTGTATCCGGAAATATAGACGACCTTCATCGCCGGTTGGAGGCCGCGGATCTGTTCGGCGAGGGCGCGACCATCAAAATCGGGCATCATCAGGTCGGTCAGCAGCAGATCCACGGGGCCTTGATGGTACAGCAGCGAGCGGATGGCCATCGATCCGTTTTCCGCTTCGATGACATTGTACCCCTGGTCCTGAAGCATGCGGGAGATCACCCGGCGAGCGCCATCCTCATCCTCCGCGAGCAGGATGGTCTCGTGGCCGCGGGCGAGTTCCGGTTCCGGGGGGGCCAGCTGAACCGGCTCCGGGGTGGTGCCCCGCACCGCGGGAAAATAAAGGGCAAACACCGCCCCGCGCGGCGGGTTCGGGCGCACGGAGATGAAACCCTTGTGCCGCCGCATGATCTCGACACAGACGGAAAGACCGAGCCCGCTTGCGCCTTCGCGTGTGCTGTAGCCGGGCTTGAACACCTCGGCCATGAGGGCCGGGGCAATTCCCACGCCGGTATCAGCGACCTCGACGATGGTAAACGGATCGGCGATGGCGACCGGCGGAAAGGCAAACACCTCCCCTTCGACCGGCTTCAGGATGTCGCTGCGGGTGCGCACATCGATGTCGCCGCCATCGGGCTGGGCATCGGCTGCGTTCAATACAAGGTTGGCCAGGGCCTGTTCGAATTGACCGCGGTGCACGGACACGGGAGGGAGACGAGGGGCGGGATCAATACGCAATTGATGGGTTTCACCGATCAGGGCAAGGGCCGTCGCCTCGAACTGCTGAACGAGGGCGTTTGCCTCCGATCGCTCCATATCAGCCGTTCCCTGCGCGGCAAAGGAGGTCAACCGCTGGATCAGGTTTTCACTCTGCTCCGCAGCCAGCAGGACTTGCCGCAGTTCTTCGGAGGGCGCGGGTGTCGACTCGGCTTGGCGCATCAGTTCGGCATTTTGCCGGATGACCATGAGCAGGTTGCGGAAGTCGTGGGAAATGGCCTCGACCAGGCGACTGGCCGCCTCCATCTTCTGGGCGAGGAAAAATTGTTCCTCGAGGTTGCTTTCGCGGGTGATATCGCGCTTCACGGCAACATAGTTCACCAGTTCACCCGCGGCATTCCTGACCGGGGAGATGACCGCCTCCTCCTCATAGAGGCTGCCGTCCTTGCGGCGGTTGGTGAAGCGGCCGCGCCACGGCTGGCCCTGGTCCAACGTCACCCACATCTGGCGGTAGAAGGAAGGATCATGTTTCCCGCTCTGCAGGACGCGCGGGGTCTTGCCAATGACTTCCGCGCGGGTGAACCCGGTAATGCGCTCGAAGGCCGGATTGACGTATTCGATCACCCCTTTCGGGTCGGTGACCACCACCGTTTCGGCGGCTTGTTCGATCGCGGCATGGAGGCGCTGGTAGCCATCGACCATTTCCACTCGCTCGAAAAACACTTCGAACAGGTGGCTGACGCCGAGCATCAGGCCGATATCCTTCGCGCTGAAAACAAAGCCTTCCTCGTAGCTCTGGATCGCGATCATGCCGAACACCCGACCGCGGGACACCAGCGGAACGCCGATCCAGTCGGATGGATGCGTGCCGAGGATACGGAACCCGAGTTCGGCGACCTTGTCGCCGGAGCGGGCATCGTGCAGCCAGACCAGGCGGCCCATGGTCAGGACATAGTCGGTCATGCCACCCGCCGGCTTGCGCGGGGCGGGGGCGGGATCACGCTGGTCGTTGTAGACGGGAAATTCGATCATCCCGGTTGCTTCATTGACGAT
>CALBHI010000333.1 GCA_937894535.1 uncultured Verrucomicrobiota bacterium | reverse complement strand
CGAATCCGCTCTCGCCGCCCATGACCCGGCCCCCGATCCAGTTGCGCCATTCATCGTCCAGGGCCTGCCTTGCTTCGAGGAAGCCGACGAGGTGGGAGTCCCGTTCCTTGATGCCGTCGAGCCGCCCATCGTCCGAGTCGTCCGGTTCCAGTCCCGACTCGTAGCGGGCCCCGGCCTGGAGCAGCAACCGGTCATTGGCGAGTCCGCGCCAGCCCAGTTCGGTTCCCTCCCAGAACAGGAGGTTGTTGCCGGTTCGCCATTGGATGGCCCCGGCCGGATCGAATTCGAACTCGTACTCGTCCGAACCATCGTAGGCGGCCTCGTATTCCACGCCGCCGCCGAGGGCGATGCCCCAGCCTTGTCCGCCGGTGAAATCCAATACGGACGGCAGGGGTACCAGCGCCTCCCGTTGTGTGGGTTCCTCCGCCTGGGCCGCGGCGAGGGCCCCGGCAATTGATCCCACGGTGATGATGTACTGCAGTTTCTTCATGGCGTTTCTCCTGGTTATGGTTGTGCGCACGTTGTGTGCGCGTTCCCATCCATCGCACAGGAAAAAGCGCAAACAAACGGCGTTTGCACGAACGGGACGGGAAATGCACGAACGGGTCGTTGCGCGCCACGGACGGGACGGATTGGCGGTTGAACGGGCGGATGGGCATGGTAGGTTGTCGCCCATGCAAGACCTGTTCAAGACCGGGGCGGTGTCGCCGATCCGCTATTTTGGTATCGCCGCACTGGTGCTGGGCGTGCTCTTCGCGCTGCTGAATCCGGAGGGAACCACCGATCAGGGGTTTGTCCTCGCCCTGCTACAATGGGTGGCCCAGGCCGCAATCCCGATGGCACTCGGTATCGGCGCACACCGGTTGCTGCACCTCAGCCTGCGGTTTGACCAAGGAAACCCGTGGCTGAAGCTGGCCGTGTCGGGGGCGGTGGCCGCGTTGGTCTTCGCCCCGGTGTCCTTCGGGATCGATGTCGTGGTAGGAGCGGACGAAGGTCCGTTGTGTTGGCGGGAGCTGCTGGACGAGGTTGGCGGCGTGCTGTTGCCGGTTACCTTCGCCTGGATGGCCATCAATGCCCCGTTTGTCCTGGGCTATCGCTGGGAACGCCACGCGCTCCGGGAGGCAACCGCCGTCCCGGCATCGGACCCGGTTGGTGCTGCGCCGCCCACGCCTCAACCGGCAACGGACCCGTTTTTTCTGTCCCTTGTGCCCGCCGAGCGGCGCGGCGAGGTCATCAGCCTCAAGGCCGAGTTGCATTACCTGACCGTCGCGACCACCCGGGGCCGCAGCATGATCCTCTACGCCCTGGGCGATGCTATTGGCGAACTGCCGCCCGATGCCGGCATCCAGACACACCGGTCCTACTGGGCGAGCGTGAAGCATTGCGGCGATCTGGTGCGGAAGGGCCGTGGCGCGGAGCTCACGTTGAGCGACGGGTCACGCGTTCCCGTCAGCCGCAACCGGCTGAGCGAGGTCAAGGCCGCGTTGAACCGGGGCTGACACGGACGCGCGGCGTGCCGGATCAGCCGTATGCGTCCGCATCGCGGTTGATCGCCTCGACCAGCGCCGCCGCCAGCAGATCGAGCTCCGCTTCCGGTGTGACCAGCGGTGGCATCAGGTACAGCACGGGACCGAGCGGGCGGAGCAGGATGCCGCGGGCGAGCAGGGCACGGCGGATGCGGTGCGCCCGGGTGGGCTGGCCGGGCGGAGGCGGAGGTTCGGCGACCAGTTCGACCGCGGTCATCAGGCCGAGGTGGCGGATGCCGCGGACCAACGGATGGTTGTTCAGGGATTGGACAGTCGCGCGCAGGCGTTGTCCAAGGACTGGAACCTGGTCGATCACACCCCCGGCATACAGATCGAGCGCGGCGAGCGCGGCGGCGCAGGCGATTGGATTTCCGCAAAACGTGTGGCCGTGTTGGAGCGTATGGTCGCGCGGCAGGTCGCGGAACGAGTCGTAGATGCTGTCGCGCACGATGGTCGCGCTGAGCGGCAGGTAGCCGCCGGTGATTCCCTTGCCAACGCAGACGATGTCGGGATCGATGCCGGCCTGTTCAAACGCAAACCACGTTCCGGTGCGTCCGAAACCGGTGGCGATTTCGTCGAGGATCAGGATCACCCCGTTCGCCCGGCACCAGCTGGCGAGCGCGTTGAGCCAGCAGGCCGAGTAGACGCGCATGCCCGAGGCTCCCTGCAGCAACGGTTCCACAACGATGGCGGTGAGTTCGTGCGCATGGCGGTCGAGGATCGTCCGGGCCGCGCCGAAATCGTCGCCGTCCGGGAAGGGCAACCGCACCACCGGGAACAGGTGGCCCTTGTACGGCAAGTGGAAGTGCTCGAGGTAGCCGAGGGCCATCGCGCCGAGGGTGTCGCCGTGGTAGGCCCCGTCGAGGCAGGCGACCAACGTGCGCGCGCTGTCGCCGGTATTCGCGCGGTGCTGGATGGCGATCTTTACCGCCTGCTCGATCGCACTCGATCCGTCCGAGGCAAACAGCACATGCCGGTCGGGCGTAGGCATCAGGTTGGCCAGCCGCTCGGCCAGTTCAATCGCGCCGGGGTGGGTCAGGTTGCCGAGGATGCTGTGTTGGAGCGTGGCGGCCTGACGCTGGATGGCTTCGACGATCTCGCGGCGCCCGTGGCCGAGGTTGGCACACCACCACGAGGAGATCGCATCGACGTAGCGGGTGCCGTCGTCGGCGATCAGGTGGATGCCTTCGGCGGAGGTGATCACCGGGATACCCTCATCGGTCAGGGTTGACCGACGCGTGTAGGGATGCCAGACGTGGGCGAGGTCGCGCCGGAGGTCATGCGACGTCATGGCGCACCCCTCCGGGTGAGCCGCCGAGCGAGGAAGGACCTATTTGTCCATTGATGAGGCATGGGCTGCATGGTACACACAAAACCGGGTTTTAATCACAAGGAAATTTACCGCCATGACCAAGAAGAAACGCGCCCCGTGGTACGAACCGATGCCGGAGAAACAATTCGACTGGATGCGCACCATCCTCGCCGCGCCCAGCCCGATCGGCCTCGAGGCGGCCATGTCGTTCGGCGTGCTCAAGCCCGCCTTTGAAAAGCTCAAGTTGAAGGGCTGGGGGATCCACACCTTCAAGGGCAATGCCGGCATCGTGCTCGACACCCATCCGGGCCGCGACGACATGGCGTCGGTGATGCTGGTCGGCCATGCCGACAAGATCCGCATGCAAGTGCGCTACGTCGGCGACGACGGCAAGGTCTGGATCAACAGCGACTCCTTCCTGCCCTGCACGCTGATTGGCCACGAGGTGGTGATCTACAGCGAGCATACGACGTTCAACGGCGAATACCGCGCCATCGAGGGCGGCACCGTGGAGGCCATTGGCGCGATTCATTTCGCTCCGCCGGACATGCGCACCGGCGCGCGCGGCATCAAGCCCGAATCGCTCTATGTCGAACTGCAGGCCCACGGCAAGAATGCCGGCTTGCAGATCAAGCGCCAGGGCATCAAGGAGGGCGACGCGATCATCCTCAAGCGTCCGATCCGCCGCGGATTTTCCGACAAAACCTTCTACGGCGCGTACCTCGACAACGGGCTCGGCTGCTTCATCGTCACCGAGCTGGCGCGCCTGATCGCCGATGCCGGCGGACTCAAGAACCTCCGCGTGCTGTTCTCGATCGCCACCTACGAGGAGATCGGCCGTTACGGCAGCCGCGTGCTCGCCGGCCTGTTCAAGCCCGACATCCTGATCGGCATCGATGTCGACCACGACTACAAGGCCGCCCCGGGTGTCGGCGACCAGCGTTATCCGCAGATCGAAATCGGCAACGGGTTCACCCTCTCCACCGGTGCGGTGACCAGCGAGTACGTCAACCGGATCATCGACAACGTCTGCCGCGAACACCTCATCAAGTACCAGCGCAGTCCGAGCGGGCGCGACACCGGGACCGACGCGATGGCCGCCGTGCTGGCCAGCATCGATGCCGCCGCCGTCTCGGTCGGCATCCCGGTCCGCAACATGCACACCATCTCCGAAGTCGCCCACACCGATGATGTGCTCTGTTGCCTGCACGCCCTCGAATTTGCCCTCCGGGTCATGGACAAGGCCAACAAGGGGAAGGGCCTCACGCCCGACGACCTGCGCACCGGCCATCCGCGGCTGGACAAGGTGGTGCCGTTCGAGAAAATTTAACCACCCGCCCACCTGCGGAGGGCTAGAGGAAGAGGAGGCGGATGAGATCAGAACAACAAACGCCTCTTCCTCATCTTCCTCTAGCGAAGCGGGCGGTTAAAATTCCTCGTTTGCACCCCCTTGATCATTCCGGCAACCTGACTATAATGAACGCCCGATTTTAGGAGATCGTGTAATGACCACAGCTCAAACCCATCCGTTCAAGACCGAAGTCCGGCAGTTGCTGGACCTGGTGATCCACTCCCTCTACTCGAAGAAGGAAATCTTCCTGCGCGAACTGGTGTCAAACGCGTCCGATGCGATCGACCGCGCCCGGTTCGAGGCGCTGACCCATCCGTCGCTGCAGCGCGGCGAGGACGACTGGAAGATCGCGATCACCGTGGACAAGAAAAACCAGACGCTCACCGTGAGCGACAACGGCATCGGCATGACCGCCCACGAGATCGAGCAGAACATCGGCACCATCGCCAGTTCCGGCACCCGCCGGTTCATGGAGTCGATCAAGAACGACCCCAAGGCCGCAACCAACCCGGAGATGATCGGTCGCTTCGGCGTCGGTTTCTATTCGGCCTTCATGGTCGCCTCCGATGTGACCGTGGTGACCAAACGCGGCGGTGTCGATGAGCCCGCGCTGAAATGGGTGTCCAACGGCGACGACGCCTACACGCTGGAGGAGACCACGCGCGACGGGTTCGGCACCGACGTCACGCTGAAGCTGCGCGAAGGCATGGACGAGTTTCTCGAGCCGTGGCGCATCAAATCGATCATCAAGCACTACTCCGACTACATCAGCTTCCCCATCGCCCTCACCGTCGTCGATGCCGAGGGCAAGGAGGAGCCGAAGGACGAAGTCATCAACTCGCGCAAGGCGATCTGGAAGAAGAGCGCCTCCGAGATCACCGAGGACGAGTACCACGCCTTCTACCGGCACATCAGCCACGCCTCCGACAACCCGGCGAAGGTCATCCACTACAACGCCGAGGGCACCACCGAGTTCAAGGCCCTGCTCTTCGTCCCGAGCCAGGCCCCGTACGACCTCTACATGCGCGAAGGCCAGAAGGGGATCCACCTCTACGTGCGCAACGTATTCATCACCGACGACTGCAAGGACCTGCTGCCGGCCTACCTGCGGTTCCTGCGCGGCGTGGTGGACTCCAGCGACCTCCCGCTGAACGTCTCGCGCGAGATGCTGCAGGACGACGCGGTCATCCGCCGCATGCGCAAGAGCCTGACCACCAAGGTGCTCTCCGTGCTGGCCGAGATGAAGCAGAAGCAGGAGAAGGAATACCGCACCTTTTTCGACACCTTTGGCCGCGTCCTCAAAGAGGGCGTGCACATGGATTTCGAGAACAAGCAGAAGTTGGCCGACCTGTTGCTGTTCACCACCACCAAGACCGAAGCGGGCTTGCCGATCGACCTCAAGGCCTACGTGGAGCGGATGCCGTCCGAGCAGAAGGACATCTACTACATCGCCGGGGAGTCGGTGGCCAACCTGAAGACCTCGCCGTTGCTCGAAGCCTTTGAGCGCCATGGCTTCGAGGTGATCCTGATGGCCGATCCGATCGACGAATGGGTCTCGATGAGCCTGACCGAATACGGCGGCAAGAAGCTGGTGGCGATCGACCGCGGCGACATCGACCTCGGCACCGAGGACGAAAAGAAGGCCGCGTTGGAGAAGAAAAAGGAGCAGGAGGAGAAGGTCAAGGACCTGCTCGGCGCGCTGCAGAAACACCTCGACGCCGACATCAAGGAAGTGCGCCTCTCTTCGCGCCTAACCGATTCGGCCTGCTGTCTGGTCAACGACGAGGCGGGCATGTCGGCCCACATGGAACGCATCCTCAAGGCGATGGATCAGGACGTGCCGCCGAGCAAACGTATCCTCGAGATCAACGCCGAGCATCCGCTCGTCGCCAAACTCGACGCCGCCTTCAAGGCCGACGCCACCGATGCCCGCATCGGCGACTACGCCGACCTGCTGATGGCCCAGGCCCTGATCGCCGAAGGCAGCCCGGTCAAGAACCCGGCCCGCTTCACCAAGCTGGTCAGCGAACTCATGACCAAGGCGATCTGACGACGTGCATCGTTCAACGGTTGGAGACGCGAAGCCCTCATCGCGTGGCGACCGTCTGAACAACGGCCCGGATTGCCGGGCCGCCTTGTCGGGTCAGCATCTGCTTCTGTGACGTGGCTTGGTTGTTACGTGGTGGATTGGGTGCTGCCGGGTGCCATGCAATCTGCTACCGCGGCACGCGTGGCGGGCGCGAACATTTCGGTGTGCCCACCGGCGACGGATCGAATGACGACCTTGGTGGCGTAGGGTCCCCAGCCAACATCGTGCGGTGCGTCCGGTGTGGATTTGCTGAAGCCATCGATCGGCTTGATCAGGATCAACGTGTCCTGGTAGTGGCGTGGTTTCCATGCGGCCAAGCTCCGGAATATCAGCCGGTTCATCATGTCGTATGGCTTGTCCGCCGGGGTAGATGCGCCCGTGGCCGCGCGACGTGTCCAGGATTTCAGCCATCGGGCCGGAAGCAGGTTGTTGAGGAGGGCACCCTTCGCCCATGCGAAGGTCAAGCGACGTTCGCCGCTTCGCCAGGAGCGCCAGGCCTTGCGTATGCGCCGGGACAAGGCGGTGCTGATCTGAGGACTTCCCGGCCCGAGGTCGTAGGCAATCAAGCCGCACACGCGCAGGCCGGACTGCTGGAGTTGACATGCCGCTTCGTGGGCAATCAAGGCACCGAGTGACATGCCGATCAATCCGATGCGGACCGACCCACCGCGGCTTTCGTGCCATGCCTTGACCACGTTGGCGACGTATCGACCAAGTGATGGCACATCGAGCACACCCTGCGCGGCGACATCAAGCAGCGATACCGGATGAAGCGTGAATTGTCCCGAATACGCGCGCGCGAAATCGTCTATGTGCGGAACCTGCCAGTTGATCCCGCCGATGACGAACCACACCGGTATGTGCGGATGCGTCATCGCCACGTGCGTTTGCTGCGTGAGTTGTTCGCGCAGCCCGCGCAAGGTCTGGCCTGCGTGCACGAGCCCGACCGGCAGGGATTCCCCGGCCAGCGCCTCGATTTCCGCGTGCAGGCGCATCCCGGCCAGGGAGGTGCCTCCGGCGTTGGCAAAGGCGGTATCCTCTTCCGGCATGGAGGGTGATCCGGTTGCCCGTTGCCAGAGGGCGGCGAGTGGATCATCAAGGTTCAGCGCCTTCGGCCGTCCTGCGCGGCGATCCAGTTTGTGGGATGGAAGTCGCGGTATTGCGTCGCGCCATTCGAAGGAGGCGGGGATGGCGTGCGCCGGCAAGTGCCTGGCCATTTCGGCGCGAACGTGTACGGTTCGCTCCGCGGGCGTCATGGTACACAGCGTGGTGTCGCCTACGAGGATCGCATGGAGTTCCGGTTCCGCCTCATCGCTCGCCAGCACCGCAACATTGAGCATGCCCGGTACATCGCGAAGCACGGCCTCCACCCGGGTGGTTTCAACGCGGTGGCCACGGATCTTGAGCACGCTATCCTTGCGCCCGACAAAGACGAGGTTGCCATCCGGAAGTTCATAACCCAGGTCCCCGGTGCGGTAGATGCGGCGCGTGGCGTCTTCGGGATCAACACGAAAGGTTTCGCGTGAGCGTTCCGGTTGTTGCCAGTAGCCCAGCGCGATGAAGGCGCTGGTCACTTCGATCTCGCCGGTTTGCCCGGCTGCGACCTCGTGGCCGTGCTCGTCGACCAGCCGGGTGTATTTGTCCGGAACATCATACCCGGAGGGAACAAGGTCGGTCGTGACGACGACGTCCTGCGGCAGGATCCAATGGCGGTGCAACGTGGTGCACTCGGTTGCCCCAAGTCCGGTGTAGATGCGGCAGGAGGACGGGAACACGCGGCGAATCGCGTCCAGGTCGCGCCGGAAGAAGCGGTCGCCCGCAACGTACAGCATCCGTATGGTCTGGCACGACACAGGTTCCGGGGAGGAGGCGAGCCATGCGCGTAACAGGGGCGGGATGGCATGCAGGATGGTAACGCGGGCCTTCGCGAGCGTGTCGCTGATGCCACGCAACCCCAGCGTGGAGGGATCCATCACCACGAGTTCCGCGCCGTGCAGCAACGCGCCATACAGGTCGCGGATGGCCCCGCCGGTGAACGGAGCATACAGCCACGTCATCACATCGCGTTCGTCGAGTCCGATGGTTTGGCCATACTGCCGGATGTCGTGAAGCAAGATCCGTTGCGACTGGTAGACACCCTTCGGTTGTCCCGTGCTGCCGGAGGTGGTGAGCACACAGGCGATGGAGTCAGGCGTGCTGCGGTCGGGCGGAACCGGACGTCCGCTGGCGGGAGCGGGTAGGGCGCGGAGGACGTCACGCACACCGGAGGCTTGGACAATGGCATCGCGCATGGAAGGGTGCATTGCAGGATCAAGCGGGAGGTAGGGGCGGTCCTGGCGCAAGGCGGCGAGCGCGGCGACGACGAAGTCAACGCCGGCGGGAAGTTCAAGGGCGATGGGCGCTGCGTCGCGACGGTCGATCGCCGCCGCCACCTCCAGGGCCCGTGCTCGCAGTGCTGCATAGGTGAAGGCGTGTGTGCCATTGCGCACGGCAATCCTTCCGGGATATGCGTTCGCCATGCGCTCGAATCGAGCCCATACGGTATGGTCATGCGCCAGCCAGCCGGTCATGGCACTCCTTCACCGTGTTCACCCAGTTGGCAATGTCGCGTTTCGAGTAGTGCAGTGGAACCGCGCAGGGAGCCCCGATGAGGCCGCCACGCTGGTGGAGTTGATCCAGCGCCACCCGAAGATGCGGTGTGAGGTCGCCCTTTTCCCATGCCGAATAGGGCAATGCGACCAGCACTGGGTGATGTGTGTGCCTTCGGGTGGACATCCGCACAGAACCGGACGTAACGCATTCGGGGTGAATGATCCACCGGCCCTCCTGCGGCCAGCCGGATTCGTGTGCTGATTCGCCGTGCATGTGCAGGGTGTTCGCGGGGAAAAGCCGGCAAGCCGTCGTGGTCATGCGGTCGCTCGGCGCGATGACGTCGTTGTAGATGGGTATGGGGATCAGGGCGGGGTCGTGGTGTTTCGATACGAGAAAGATACCGTCCACGCCGGCCTCGGCGAATAACCGGATCAATTCGCCGGTGTGCGTAGCGAGTTGTTCAAGCGCGGCGCGAACGAGATCGGGCGATGTGGAAAGGTGGGAGACCAGGGTCGCTGGTTCGGCCAGCATCAGGGCCTGCGTGGCCGGAGTGAATACGGTCACGAGCAGCGGTACCTCGGGGGGTAGCCGTTGCCGCAGCGTGGAAGCGACCTCCACGACGGTTGCTTCCGCGCGGGTGATGCCGTGCGGGATGTTGGCCCAGTCGGCGGGCCGATGCACGGCTCGCCGGGTAAAGGTGCGTTCCCCGAGGGGCGCTCCTTGCCATGAACCCTCCACGCCGCGATCGGCGACCTGATAATGAGCCGGCCCGGTGAGTTTGATGAGCGACGTGCGGGTGATGTCGTGGAATCGCCTTACCGAGTCGATCCATGCTTGCGCAGACCGTTCGGTGGTGGGGTCATGTTGCCAGAAGGCCGGCCAGAGGCGGGGCGGACCGGAGGTTTGGTAAGGAAGACCATCCGCATGCATGGTTGACCATCGTTCCATGCGGTCATTCTACCAAACACCGGGGGCTAGACCCAGTGTTTCCGCGATCCTGCCGCGCCTGACGGATGTGTCCGCGGCGCTCCGGCCGGTCAATACGTCTGGATCCACAGGTCGCAGGTGACGCCGCGCGGGTAGTGGAAGCCGGAGGTGTTGGTCTGGCCGGCGAAGATCTGGTCGACACAGGGGCTTTCGCGGCAGCCGTCCGCCCACCAGGTGGCATGGGCACGGTCGGCGCCGGGGCAGATGCCGGAAAGATCCATGCCGAGGATGGATTCCACGACAAACTGGTTGGCGACGATCTTGCTCATCCACGAGTTGTCGTTGCTGGCCGAAAGCTTCCAGCCCTGATCCTCGAACAGGCATACCCCTTTGCGGAGCACGCAGGTGATGTGGCGACGGAACGTGTTCATCAGGCGGGGATAACCCGCCAGTACACCTGTCAGGCCGCAGAGGTGCAGGTGCATCAGGCCCTCGACGGCCGGGATGATCGCGGTGGTGTTGCCTTCCCCCAGAATGGCCGGCAGGTAACCGAGGGTGTCCTCCAGGTTGTGGCTCAAGGTGCGGGCGCAACGGCGGGCCTGGGTATCGGCCAGGGCGGCCAGTTCCCGATTGCCCAGTTGCTCCATCAGGTTCTTGAGGATCAGGGCGCAGGCGAAGAACCGGGTGGCGATGTACACGTTGGCGCGGGCTTGGCCGAGGCTGGTGTCGAGGGAGTCGTAGGTGGTGATTTCCGCCCCGCTGCGGCATTTCGCCGAGTCGTGCGAAAGGATGCCGTTGCGGCGGGATTCCTCCGGGTCGTCCCGGTTTACCAGCGAGGCCAGGCAGTCCTCCACGACCGAGCGGCGGCGTTTCAACCAGGTTTGGTCGCCGGTCTTCCGGAGGTAGGCTCCGAGGCAGACGATGAAGTTGCACAGTTGTTCCGCGGTCATGTAGGAGAAGCAACCGGCGGTATCGGGGATTTCGTAGGATGATGTTCCGGCGGGGGTGAAGTAGCCGTTCAGTCCCTGGTCGTGCGCGAAGGAAAGGCCGCCCTCGCCGGTGCCGGTGCGCCCGGTGAGTTTCAGCTCGTCGTAGTAGCTGTAGCTGTCGATGAACGAATCGAGGATGTTCCGCACCGCCCACGGCATCTCCGGGATCTCGAACACGAGGTGGTCCACGGCGAGGTCGAGGGTGTTCATCATCATGAACGTGCCTTCGTTGACGGCATAGCGGCATCGGGCTCCTTCGGACAGCAGGATGCCGCTGGCGTGGTAACAGCGCCGGGCGTGGTTGAGCATGAATTGGCGATACGGGTTCAGCGCGGCGATGCGCGGGTCGGCGTCGAGGCTGTGCACCTTGGTCCAGTGGCGGTCCATGGCCCCGTAGGCGTGATCGACCACCGCGCGCAGGTCGGTGAAATACTGTTTGTAGAGATAGTCGGAACGGATCGCGCCGCGCGACATGCCGTCCCTCTTGAAAAAGGCGATCACGGCGTCGAGGGTTCGTTGTTCGCCGGGCAGCACCGTGAAGGTAACGCCGGCGGTGCGGGACAATTTGAAGTTCGGTTTGCCATCGATGAAGATGTCCTTCATCGAATTGTGCTGGATGGTACGGGCGCGGTCCGCGGTGCGGGCGGCGATGCCGTAGCCCTTCTTCTCGATGAAGCCGCAGTAGTCGCGGTTGGTCGATTCTTCCAGGTCCTCGACGCCGCGGATGCCGTCGATGGCGAAGAACAGGGAAACCGGATCCGGGCTGGCGGAATTGTCGATGGTGAAGCGAGCGACCACAAACGGGGCGACGGCGTTTTTCAGGTCGCGGTAGGGGGCGGTTTCCGGATCGGGGATTCCGTCGGCCGGGCTGGTGACGGTGAAGCTGAAGTCGGGGGTGGTGAAGGTGTCGGAGGCGGGACGGTAATCGCGGCGGATCTCATGTGGCTGGTAGAGTTCGATGTCGGCGGCGGACGCAACGCCGCCGACCATGTAGTCCTTCAGCCAGTCGTTGGCGCCGCCGGAGAAGAAGGGCAGGCACTTGATCCGGGATCCCCGGCACAAGCCGATGAATACGTTTTGCCGGGGGATGTAGTCGGTCTCCACGCCCATGCCGCCGCTGCCGAGCAGGCCCAGCGCGAAATAGGCATTCGCGCCTTTGGGACCGTGAAGGGCCTGGAAAAACGTGTTGCTCAAGACGGCAGTATGCATCGGGTTCCTGTCCGGTCCGGTTGCATTCCCGCGGGGTGCGGAAGGCGCACGGACCTGATCCACTATGGTGATGCCGGATGCGGCCGGTCAACCTGCGCCCTGCACGATATGGTATTTCTTCGTGAATTCTGGGTGCGCTGTGGTGCAGGGAGCGATGGCGGTTTTCTCCACGGGTATTGGGGGCGGGCCACGGAAAAGATCGGAGGAGGCGAAGCGGAGGTGCGCCTGGTGAGGTCGCGTTTCAATATCCGAAAACGGCAAGTCCTTGGATGCGGGAAAAATCGGCGTGGTTGCGGGTGACCAGTGAAACCCGGTATGCCTTTGCGGTGGCGGCGATCCAGAGGTCGTTGGCCCCGATCAGGTGCCCCGACGACTTCAACTCCCGGTAGATGTCTCCAAAATGCCAGCCAACTTCCGCCGTGTAGGTGAGGAGGTTGAATGGCTGGATGAACGCTTCCCAGCGTGAACGATGGTTGCCCAGGGAATCGCCAGCCGCCAGTTCGCCGGCGATGGTAAAGGTGATCATCAGCGGGTCATCGACGTGCTTGGCGAGAAAACGGGTGGCCGGACCGTTTTTTTCGGAACGGCGCGCCTCCTGCTCGAAGTCGATGAGGAACGTGGAATCGAGAATCATGGAATATCGGGCGGCGTGTCGCGGCGGCTCAGGTCATCGATGGCCGCGGCATCCGCCTCGATCAGATAGGCACCGCGCTGCTCTCTTAAGGCGAGCAAATCGCGACCGGTAAAGGTATGGCCGGGAATCGCCAACCGGCGCACCACTTCGGAGAACGATTCCCGTGGTGATCGCTTGGCCGCCTTGAGCCGTTCGTACGCGTCCAATTCCAGTGTGATGGTTTTTGTGGCCATATAATGATCGTACACGACCATGCATGAATATCAACCGGGGGCGACGCGCCTTGGAAGGATGGAATCGGGGCTGTGACAACAAGCGTGGGTTACGGCAATCGTCCGGGAGGTCAGGCCGCCTTTTTGGCAACCGTTGACGCGGACCATATCGGATCACCAGATTCGGGACGCGCCTAGGGCACCGAGTTGTTGGTCGGGTGATAGAATCGTGTCGCCGGCTTCGATGGCGGTGGCGGCCCGTAACCGATCAAAGGGATCCTGGTGTATATCGGGCAATTCACCACAGCGGTAGATGATCGATTCCGTCAGGGGGATTTCGATCAGTTGGAAAAACGCCCTCCGGGTGGGAATCCATTCGACGGGCTTCAGCGGCAGTGGAAGTTTCCCGGCCTTATATTTCAGCGTTCATCTAAAGCACGTTGGCCATGGATAGATGTGGCTCGGTGGCTCGGTCATGAAGAAGAAGTCCCCGCGTGTTGGGTGACAGGCGATCCGGCTCCAGTGCCAGCCAAAGAAACGTGCAGGTATCAAGCAGCACTTTCATTGAAGGCCCCAGGATTGCAGTTCCTGGGCGGACAAGGGTGCCAACGCCTCGGCGGGCACGTGCATGGGTTTATCCAGCAACTGCCCGACCTTGGGTCGCTCCGTATCCATAGTTTCGCACGAGACCAATTTGGCCACGGGCTTCTTTCCGTGGGCAATGATCACGGTTTCGCCTTTCTTCACCCGTTGAAGAAGGGCGGAGAGGTGGGTCTTCGCTTCATTGATCGCCACGGTTATCATGGCATCACGCTAGCATGGTTGGTTGACCAAGCCCACCAACTGGATTAGATGATCAGGCCGCCTTTGCCGCCGCCGGGGTGGGCGCCGCCGCCGAGGCCGCCGAGTTCGCCGGGGGTGACGATGCGGGAGGCTTGTTCGCGCTGGTATTCCTGAACGCGGCGGACCATGTCATCGACCGCCTGTTTCACCGCGGCGGGGAATTTGTCCACGGCCTCGGCGAGGTTTTTCGCCTCGATCGGCGCGGAGACCGGGATCATGCCGGCCTGGGACATCAGTTCGGTCTGGCAGATGAACATCGGGGCACGCATCGGGTCGGCGCTGCCGTCCTTGGTGATCGGGTACAGGACCTTGATCGTGCCGGTCCGGAGGTCGGTGATCGTCTCCTCGCGGAAGAGGTTGGCGGCGTCGAATTCAATGTCGTCGATGTGTTTGCGTTCTGCGTTCATAAGACGGTTCCTGGTTCAGGGTTCAATGGTTCACGGTAGTGGGGGTTGCTTCATACTCCAATAGATAACTGATAAAACCACGAATTACCGCGCGCGTTCTGCGAGCTTGTTCATAGGCATCGGCAAATTCCGCGGGTGATATATAGGCACGATCCAAGGCCAGGTACAGTTCGCTTTGAACTTCCGTGCAAGACCGTTTGGCATACCGCAGAAACCGTATGAATTCCGCATTGGTTTCCGAGTCAAACCCCTCGGCTATGTTATGCATGGACGATCCGGCGGCATCCTGGATTTGCCTTTTAAGGCCATAATCCTTTGAAAATGAATCTTTCGCGGTCAACGTGTAGATGGAAGTCGTCAGAGCACGAGCGAGTTTCCACGCTTCAATATCTTCAAAACGGGTGATCTTCATTTCTGCAGGATCATATAACCATTGAACCGTGAACCCTGAACTTATTTGACGGTTCCCAGCTTGATGTTCAGGTCTTCGCGGCGTTCGAGGCGGTCTTTGCGGCCGTCCTTGATCCAGAGGATGCGGTCGGAGGTGGCGAGCATCTTGTGGTCGTGGGTGGCGGAGATGATGGTCACGCCCATTTCGCGGCTGAGGGCGCTGAGCAGGGCGATGATTTCCTCGCCGGTGTGGAGGTCGAGGTTGCCGGTCGGTTCGTCGGCGAGCACGATCGCCGGTTCGTTGGCGAGGGCGCGGGCGATGGCCACGCGTTGCTGCTGGCCGCCGGAAAGTTCGTCGGGCCGGTGGGTCAGGCGGTGGCCGAGGCCGACTTTCTTGAGGATCTCCTGGGCGCGGTTCAGGGCTTTCTCCTGTTCCCAGCCGCTGAAGACCAGCGGCATGGCCACGTTTTCGGTGGCGTTGTAGGCGGGGAGCAGGTTGAACTGCTGGAAGACGTAGCCGATGTGTTTGCCGCGGAAATAGGCGAGTTCGCGGCTGGTCAGGTCGCTCAGGCTCACCCCGGCGACCTTGATGGTGCCGGAGGTCGGCTTGTCCAGCGCACCGATCATGTTGAACAGCGTGCTTTTGCCGGAGCCGGACGGCCCCATGATCGACAGGTATTCCCCCCGGTTGATGTCGAGGTCCACGTCACGCAGGGCGTGGACCTGGATCTTACCCAGGTCGAAGACCTTGTTCACTTTCCGGATCTCGATCAGTACTTCAGTCATATCTTCTTCTTTTTCGTGACGCCTTACGGCGTCACTACGAACGCGTTTGTAGTGCGGCCGTGAGGCCGTACTCCTCAGAACGGCAACGGCAACGCCGCCTTGCTGAGGAAGGTGATGCCGACGCCCACGGTGGTGACCAGGCCCATGCCGCAGGCGAAGCCGGCGCTGACCACCGGGATGTACTGGCGCCATTTCAGGCCCAGGCGTTTCTGGAAATAGTAGCGGCCGAGCAGGGCGCCGATGAACTGGGGGATCACCGAGTGGGGCATGGTCTGGCCGAGGCCACGGACCACGCCGTAGGTGAGCATGACCGGGGCGCCGACGATGCTCATGACCCAGAACAGCAGCGCGCCGAAGACGGTGCCGATGCCGATGATCAGGGCGTTGAACGCCTCCTCGAAGATCGAGAATTCACCGAGGGTGGCGGTGAACATGATGCAGGCGTTTTCGGCGTGGAGTTTCCACATCTCCTCGGCGAACGGATAAACCGCCGAGGGCACCTCGTTCAGGCTCCAGATGAAGTTCATGAAGAAGATCGAGCTGATCAGGATGATCGGGAACAGAGCGACCTGGGTCTTCCAGATACTGGAGAACTTGGTGCCGGTCAGTTCGCACTGCTTGTAGAACACGCACATCTGGCCGTAGTTGGCGATGGGGATGGGGAGGAACCAGACGGCCACACCCTGGTAGCCGGACATGATCAGGGTGGCCTCGCGGATAAACGGGACTTCAACGACCTGGCCGACCATGCCTTCGAGGCGGGCGGTGACGTAGCTGATCAGCGGGGTGTAGACAAACCCGAGGAAAAACAGCACGGCCATCACGCCGCGGTGCCAGTCGATCAGCCACCCGGAGACGAGGATGTAGGTGATGGTGACGGCGAAGTACACCAGCACGACGAACCACGTCTGGATGTCGCCGCGGCCCTTGGGCAGTTCATCGGCGAACGAACCGGGTGCGGCGGCGCGGGCGGCGGCGTTGGCCCGGTGGCCGCGCACGCTGCGGATGACCTGGAGGATGCCGCCGAGGGCGACGGCGAGGGCGATGCCGATCTGGAAGCTGAAATAGAAGTCGATGTTGTTCTTGTACAGCGTGGTCACCGTCGAGTCACCGACCGTCCACGACTGGAGGATGCCGCCGGCCTGGAGCAGCGGGTTCATGATGAAGGTGGCGATCAGGCCGATGAAGCTGCCAACCATGGCGAAGTAGGGCAGGACCATGCCGAAGATCAGGTTGCCGAGGTCCCACGACATGCCGGTGGCCACGGCCTTCATGAAGCTCAGTTCGCCGGTCTTCGGGGTGAAGTCGGAGAATGGGATCGGGAAGATCTGGATCGGGCTGCCGGTGAGTGCGCCGCTCAGGGTGGGCAGCAGGAGGTAGAGCAGGCCAAAACCGAGGCCGATGGCACCGCCGATGGAGAAGACGCGCCAGCGCCACTTGTCCTCGGCGTTCTTGATGGTCTTCTCGTCGGCATCCTCGGCGAGGGCCATGATGCCCTGGGCTCCGATCGGGGCCATCGGGAACGGGAGTTTCTCGACATCGCTGGCCACGCGGAACAGGCCGTAGCCGAGGACCATGCTGGCGATCTGGCCGAAGAAGGTGCCGAAGATGACCATGCCGATGACCGGCAGCCAATCGGCGTGGAAGAAGGTGCGGTCGGCATAGGATTGCGATCCGGCGGGCGGGGCGAACCAGGCCGGGAGCTGGTCGGCGATGCCGTTGGCGATGGCGGCGTCGCTGCGGATGAAGAACTGGTTCCACAGCAGGCCGTTGAACGGCATGCCCATGGCTGCGCCGGCCATGAAAAAGAGCACGAAGATCTCCGGTTTCTTCAGCGTCTTCTGGGCGCGTTTGGCGACTTCGATGAACAGGATGACGGTCACCCACTGCGAGGCGGAGCCGATGCTGTCGATGCCGGCGAGCAGACCCATGTAGATCGCGCCGGGCACCATGAGCAGGGCGATGAAGATCGCGCCGAGCAGGGAGGTCCAGTTGAACCCGTCCTCGAACGAGGAGGGAACTTCCATCACCTGCCGGAATTCCTCTAACTCTTTGTCAATTTTTGCCGACATAACATTTCACGCAACCAACGCACACGCCAACGGCTCACCCGGAGGGTTCGCCCGGCTTTCGCATTCACATCGACTTCATCGCGGCCAGCGTTTCCTGACGGTACATCTCCATCGTCTCGCGGGGCAGCGATCGCCACAACAAAAATTGGGTGCGCAGGTCGTTAAACAGGGCCTTGTTCAGGCGGACCCAGTCCTTGGGCTGGCCGGACTTGCGGATCAGGCGGATTTTCACTTCATCGATGCCCTTGATCTCGCTGGGGGCGCTGCGCAGTTCGAATTGCTGGGTCACGCCGAGGTCGAACGGGGCGAGGGCGAGGTGGGCGGAGAGGCCGAGGCTGCGGTCGGGGTAGGTCAGCAGTTTTGCGTCCTTGGCCATGAAGGCGCCGAGGCCGGTGTCGCTGAAGTTGTTGAAGTGTTCCTTGAGGAAGCTGACCACGCCGGTCAGGTCGTATTCGGAGACGGTGAACGGGAACACGATGTCGTAGACGTCGTCCTTAGGGGCGGGCGGACGCCACGAGCGGAGCAGGCCGGGGTTGGCGCTGCGCGAGGCCTTGATGGCGGGGAAGATGGCGGAGACCAGCACGGTGGCCATGACGATCAGGATGGTGACGATGGCGTTGGTGGAGGAGTAGTTCATCTCCGGTACCTGGAGCAGGCCGAAGGAGGCGAGCACGGTCAGGACCTTCATCGTGCCCTGGGCGATCAGGTAGCCGCCCATGCCGCCGATGACCGAGTACACGAGGGCTTCGGCGAAGAACAGGCTGGCCACGTGGGGCGGGGCGAGGCCGAGGGCGCTGAAGGTGTAGATCTCCTTTTCGCGGTCGGCGACCGAACCGAGCATCGTGCCGAAGATCACCAAGCCGCCGAGCAGGATGGGGAAGAGCAGGTCGCCGACGCCGCTGGCCGCGACCACCGTGCCCTGGATGTGGCGGTACACGCCGTCGGCGCGGGTGGCGAGCACGGGGCGCTTGTCGAGCATGCGGGCGAGGTCCTCGGCAATCAGCGCGGCCTGTTCGGCGTCGCGGGTGTAGAAGGTCACCACCGTCGGCTTGCCGCCGGCCTTGAGGGTGTTCTTCGCGCCGGTGATGACCACGGAGTCGGTGGGGAGGTTGGCCCAGGTGCCCTGTTCGGTGAGGAGGTCTTCGGGCGATTGTTCGGTGGCGGCCTGGGTGCCCTGCATCTGGGCGTAGTCGACGGGGATGATGCTGGAGGAGTCCATGTCGCGCATCGCGGCGAAGGCCGAGGCGTTCACCAGCGGGCCGACGGTCAGGCGCTGGCCCTTCACCAGGACGGTGGCCCCGGGTTGGACCTTCAACAGTTCGGCCACCGCCTCGGTCATGAATACGTGGGTGTCGATCAGCGTGGGGTCGTCGATGCCGAGCAGCTTCATGAAATCGGCGCGGTAGGCGAGTTCCTCGGGCGGGATGCCGAGCATGCCCTTCACGGTTACCGGGTTCGAGCCGTCCTCGTGGGCGGCCACGAAGTCGGGATCGCCCTGGAATTCCGGGCAGAGCCAGTAGCGGACGGTGATGGAGGCGTCCTTGTTCCAGCGGCCCTTGAGGATCTCGACGAATTCGGGATTGTAGGTGCCCCAGTTCGGGCTGTGGAGGAGCACGCCGGTGTAGCCGGGGGAGGGGGACGAGAAGAAGCGGATGATGCCGCGCTGGGTGTCGAACGAGGCGAAACAGAGGATGGTGAAGGTGAGCAGGCAGATGGTGATCGCGGTCAGGGCGGTGCGGAGCGGGCGGCGGCGCATGGTCGAGATGCCCATGCTCATCGCGGCCATGATGGTGTTGAAGCGGGAGATGTCGGAGGCGTGCACGGTCGAGGTCATCCCCTGCATGGCCTTCAGCTCGACCTCGAACTTCTGCATGATGATGAAGATGACGAGGCCGGAGAGGGAAACGACGGCGAAGCCGAGGAAGATGATGATCGGGGTCTGGGCGATGGCGAAGGCCGGGTGGGAGAAGTAGAGCAGGATGAAGGTGGCGATGAAGAAGGCGACAAACCACGAGACTTGTTTGTAGATCAGGCTGGAGCCGATGAGCAGGCGTTCGAGGGCGAAGGCGAAGGGGATGCAGAGGGCGAGCAGGACGAGCACGGCGGTGACGAGGTCGTCCATGCTGGCGCGGATCATCTCGTAGATCGGCATCGAGGCGAGCAGGCCGGAGGCGGCGAGGGATTCGGCGCGCACCGGTTCGGTGGAGGCGTCGGCTTCGTCGAGCAGGTCGCGCACGCGGCCGTGCAGTTCCTCGAGCGACGAGTTCAGGATGTCCTTGGCGCGCAGCAGGGCGAGGCGCGATTCGTTCAGGCGCCAGAGGTCCCAGGCGCCGAGGGAGGCGGCGGGGATGGTCAGCCAGTTTGTGTCGAGCGGGAGGCCGCTGCCGAGGGAATCGCGCCAGTCGGCGCTGGCCGCCACCTTGCGGTTGTCGAGGGCGATGGCGGAGTTGATGTCGAACAGTTTGACCGCATCGACCTTCTTCTCGGCGTAAATCACGGCGAGGCCGTCGGTGGTTTCGGCGTAGGCGCGTTCGGAGGTGTTGGCGGAGAGGCGGCCGTTGCCGAGGGCGTCGAGGAAGGCGGTGGCGGTGGGCCACATGCGCGGGGGGAGCATCATGGTGGCGCCGCGGACGCGGATCATGTTCAGGCGGGTCTTGATGGTCTCGCGTGACTTGAGGTCGGAGACCTGGAGGACACGGCCGTCGGCATCGAACAGGGCGGCGAAGCCGCGGGGCACCGGGGTCGAGTCATCGCGGGGCAGGGCACCGATGGCGTAGCTGCCGTTCTGATCGGACATGATGACATCGAACTGTTCGTAGCCGGGGGCTTTCACCGGGTTCGCGTAGGGCCAGTAGGACTGGTTCCACGGGGCGTTGCGGGTGACCTGGATGACGGCGTTGGGCAGGCGCTGGTTGGGGATCGAGCTGCCGCTGTGACGGCCCATGACCAGGGCCCCGGCGGACTCGACGCCGCGGAAGCGGGGGTTGATGAACTGGTAGTCGGGGGCGATGACCCGGCGCAGCGAAAGGCCGCGCTGGTCGGCCACGGCTTCGACTTCGGCGAATTCGGCCTGCTGGTTGCCGACGGTGGTGAGCATACGGGCGATTTCGTCGATCTT
>CALBHI010000332.1 GCA_937894535.1 uncultured Verrucomicrobiota bacterium | reverse complement strand
TCGCTGCGCTGGCGGCCAACAACGTCATTCCGCCGCCGCAGGATCCGGCGCCGGGGATGGCGGTCGCCTCGATCTGCTTCAGCTCGCGGTCATCGATGTCGCCGCGGGCATGCGCGCCCACCGCCTCGAACACCGAGACGATGTCCACGTTCTTGCCCTTGTGCTTGCCAGGCAGGATGGTGCCGCCGTAGACGAAGACCGAAGGGCGGTTCAGGCGCGCCATGGCCATCATGCAGCCCGGCATGTTCTTGTCGCAGCCGCCGATGGCGACGAAACCGTCAAAACCCTCGCAACCGACCACCGCCTCGATCGAGTCGGCGATCACCTCCCGCGACACCAGCGAATACTTCATGCCCTCGGTGCCCATCGAAATGCCATCGGAGATGGTGATGGTGTTGAAGATCACGGCTTTCCCGCCCGCATGGTCGACACCCTTGGCCGCTTCGCGCGCCAGTTTGTCGATGTGCATGTTGCACGGGGTTACCATGCTCCAGGTAGAGGCTATACCCACCTGGTTCTTCTTAAAATCCTTGTCGGTGAATCCCACCGCGTGCAGCATGGCCCGACTGGGAGCGCGCTCGGCCCCCTCCACCAGCTGGCAGGAGTGGCAACGATCGAGGGAACAAGGACGGACGGATGGTTTTTTCGTTTTACTCACAAGGCATTCTCCCGGATAATCAGGCCATCAGTTTCAACGTTTGCGGGGAATCGTCAAGCCAGCAAAAACCGCACCAACGAGGTCGCCCATGGTCGTCTACCGCACGGTAAGAAAAAAGAAGAAGGACAACACCCCGATGATCATCGGGGCAGTGGTCGTCGCGGCAGCCATCGGTTTTGTTATCCTGCAACAGGGCGGTGACAAAAAGCCTGGCGAAGCAGCGCCGGCAACTCCCGTCTCCACCAGCGTGGTGGCCGTGGCGGAATCCATGACTCCACAGAAGCCGACCCTTCCCGAGGTTTTCGCCGACCCGCGTGAGCAGGACCAGTTCGAAGCCGTCTACGAGACCGTGCAAACCGTCTTTACGCCGCCAAGCGTCGGATCTCCGCTGCGCGTGATCAAGAAACGCGGCGGCCGCGCCGAGGGCGAACTGCTCCGCTTCACCGCCACCGGACTCGTGTTGTCCACACCGGACGGCCTGATCACCATCCAGCGCGACGAGATTGACGAAGCGTCCCAGGCCACCCTTTTTCCCGATGCGTTCAGTCGATCCATCGCGGAGACCACCGTCCGTTCGGGACAACTGCGGGACACTGCTCCCACACTGGAGCGCGTCCTGCTCTCCCCGCCCTCGACCCAGTTGATGGAAACGCGACGTTTCTCCTCCGATCGCCTGACTGCCCGCTATGGTCCGGGCCGCCATTTCGCCACCATCCCCGGTGCCGACCTCTACCGCGGGCAACTCGTCCACGTCATCGCCGAAACCAATGCCTGGATCTGCATCAAGGTCGGCGACATGAACACGAAGGTGTTCGGCTGGATCCCGAAATTCGCCTCCTTTACCCTGAAACCGGACAACAAGGCCATCATTGAACGCGAAACCGAAGCGCTGCTGGACACCGGGTTCGCCGTAGCCATCGAACCGACGAAGAACGAAGTGTTGGTGGACATGTACGAGTGGCGCATCGCCGATCCCGCGGCCATCGAAGGCAAATGCCGCCTGCTCGCCTACTATTGCGGCCACATGCGCGGATCGCGTCTCTACTGGGTGGATCTGCGTGATGCCCTGACCAACCGGCGCATTGCCGAATACAGCGAAAGCAAGGGCTTCAAGGTCTTCTGAGGTCGAGATGAAACCGCGCCCCCCGTCCGACCCCCAACGCCAGGCCCACCTGATCGCCGAACTGCGCCGCGACGCCGCCGCCCGGCGCGCCGGGTACCGCGAACGCGCCCTCGCCCTGTTTCCACATGTCTGCGCCCGTTGCGCCCGCTCGTTCTCCGGCAAACGCCTGAAGGAGTTGACCGTCCACCACCGCGACCACAACCACGACAACAATCCACCGGACGGCAGCAACTGGGAACTGCTCTGCGTGTACTGCCATGATCACGAGCACGAAAAATCGCTGACCGCCCGCCATCGCGACGGGGGGCACGCCGAATCGTTCGAACCTTCATCCTCCATCTTTTCCCCCTTTTCCGGATTGGACTCCCTGCTGCCCAAACAAGCCCCCGACGCAACCGACACCAGGAATACATCGCCATGAACATGGTCCGCCTTCTTACCATCCTCGTCGCCTCCGCCCTGCTGAACCTGGCCGCCGTCGCCGCGACCCCGGAACAAGCCGCCGCGGAGTATTTCGCCGCCTTCCGCAAGGGCGACCTGAATGCTGTCGCGGCCAGCATGCACCCGGACGAACTGGTTTCGTTCAAGGCCACGATGCTCCCGGTCATCGAGAAGGGCATGGCCATCAAGGATCCGCGTGCCGACCTGATGAACCTGCGCCAGATCGCCGGGGCGGACGGCCTCGAGGGGCTGAAGGCCATGACCGATGAAGCCTTTTTCGCCCGCTTCATGGGCTGGTTGTTTGAGCAAAATCCGATGCTGCAGACATCGATGGCCGGCGCCGATGTCACCCCGATTGGCCATGTCCGCGAAGGCGACAAGGCCCATGTCGTCTACCGGATGGACATGGATGTCCTTGGTTCGCGCATCAGCCAGGTGACCGCCATCTCGCTGAAGCAGTTCAACGATTCCTGGCGCCTGCTGCTCACCGGCGAGGTCGAAGGCATGGGCCGCCTGATCGAGGCGAACCTCGACATGATCGCCCCGTAACCGGTATGCCTGCCCCCACCCGAAGCACGGACCCGGTTTTCATCGATCGACCAACGCGCGTGCTCCCGTTCCTCGCCTGGCCATCCGATAACCGCACGTTGTTCACCGATCCCGCCCGCTTCGTCGCCCGCACCCGCGCCAACCCGGACTACGGTCGCCCCGGCTTTACCCGCGACTGCGGACGCCGCTTCCACCGCGGACTGGACATCGCCCCCGCCCACGCCGAGCCGGACGGTCGCCTGCACCGGGTGGTGTTCAGCGACTGCGCACGCGGCACGGAATACCCCTCGGATGAACCCGGTTGGATCCCGCGCGATCGTCTCTATGCCATGGCCGACGGCGTGGTCGCGGAACGGCACGATACTGCGGAGACCTCGACCCTCGGCCGCCACCTGATCCTGTTCCACCGGTGGCCCGGATCCACCACCGCGGCCTTTTATGCGCTGTATGCCCACCTGGATGAAATCACGGTCGCGGAGGGCGCGACGGTAACCGCCGGACAGGTGATCGGCACCATGGGCATGACCAGCGCTTCAGCGGATGCACGCACCTGGATGGCCATCGCCCCGCACCTGCACCTGGAGTTCTTTGATGAACGGGGCCGGTCGTTTGATCCGGAGCAATTCCTGTGCGCATTGCTCGTGCGCCACGGCTGAGCACACGCCGCCAGGTCCCTTCACCCGCCGGTCGTTCGCTCGAGACACGCGACGCTTTCAATGTGAAAGGTCTGCGGGAACAGATCGACCGGTTGCACCGCGGTCAAGCGGTAGAGGCCGCCTTCGCACAGCGCCTTGGCATCGCGGGCCAGGCTTCCGGGATGGCAACTGACGTAGATGATGCGGCGCGGGGCCAGGCTGCGCAACGTGGCCACCGCATCCTCGTGCATGCCGGCGCGCGGCGGATCGGTGATCACGACATCGGGCCGGTGGCCGGTGCTGTTCATGGCGGCATGCAGGTGCTTCATGTCGGTCGCGACGAAGGTGCAGCGGTCCGCCATGCCGTTGCGTTCCGCATTGATCACGGCGTCGGCCACCGCCGACGGTTCGAGTTCGAATCCAACCGCACGCCGGCAGGCTCTTCCGGCAAACAACGTGATCGATCCGGTGCCGCAGTAAAGGTCATACAGCACATCGTCCGGGCGGAGTTGCGCCATCTCCGCCACGGTGCGGTACAAGGCAAGGGCCTGGCGGCTGTTGGTCTGGAAAAAGGAATTGGGGGAAATCACGAAGGTCAGCCCATCCAGTTCCTCGACAATCTGGCCGGACCCGTGCAGCACGTGCGACACCTCGCCATAGGCCACGAGGTTTTTTCGTGCGGTGGTGCTGTTGATGATGGTGGTCAATTGCCCCGGAAAGGCATCAAGCAACCGGTCGGCATACGCGCGCATCAGGTCGGGCTCGTGCCAACTGGTGATCAGGTTGACCATGCACTGCCCGGTGATGCCGGCATGACGGATGACCAGGTTGCGCAGGAAACCTTCGTGGGTGAACGTGGAATAGGCGGGGTGCGGATGGGCCAGGAAAAAGCGGCGGGTCTGTTCCAGCACCCCGCTGGAGAGGTCGGTGGCGATGTGGCAACGGTCGATGTCGATGATCTTGTTGAAGCAGCGGGGCCGGTGGAAACCGAGGGCGAAGTCTGACGGCTTCGTCCGCTGCTCCGGGGCCACATCCAATTCCTCGTCGAGGATGAAGCGTTCGTTGGAAAAGGTGAAGTCGACCTTGTTCCGGTAATGATAGGCGTCGGGTGCGCCACGGACCGGCAGCACATCGAACCCGGCAAACCCGCCCACCCGCTGGAGCGTGTCCTGAACCAGCTTGTGCTTGAAAGCCATCTGCCGCGGATACGCGACGTGCTGCCACTTGCAGCCACCGCAGACCCCGTAGTGCGAGCACACCGGCGCTACCCGGTCGGGCGACGGGGTGATCAGGCGCTCATACCGGGCCTCGAGGTAGTTTTTCTTGATCTTGGTAACCGTGGCGGAAACGACATCGCCGGGCGTTACCTGGCCGCGCACGAACACCACCATGCCCTCGGGCAAACGGCCCACACAGGCGTCCTCCTCGGCGGTATCCAGGATCGGCAACTCAAGCACATCACCTTTTCGCACCATCGTCATGCCCGCCTGTGTACCGGTTCAGCCACCGATGTGCAATCCCCGAACCGGACAGGCCTCACCGCCGCGTGGCGCGCAAGCGGGCGAGCAGGGCCTCCAGTGGCAGGGTGTTGAGCACGTCATCGCGGCCAAGCCAGGCACGGCGGGCCTGCAGGATGCCGTGGCGGTGGTGGGCGAAATCGGCGAGGCTGTGCGCGTCGTTGTTGATCACGACCGGAATGCCGCGCTCGCGGGCGCGGCGGGCATACACCTCGTTCAGGTCGAGCCGCATCGGGTGCGCGTTGATTTCCACGAAGCAGCCGCGGGCATGGATCGCCTCAAGGATCCGGTCGAGATCGACATCGTAGGGATCGCGCTCCAGCAAAAGGCGGCCGGTGGGATGGGCGAGGAACGAGACCTGCGGGCGCTCCAAGGCACGCAGGATCCGGGTGGTCTGGGTCTCGCGGTCGAGCTTGAACCGGCTATGCACCGCGATCACCACGACGTCGAGCCGCGACAACACCGCGTCGGGAAAATCAAGCGAGCCATCCTCGAGGATGTCCACCTCCGATCCGGTCAGCACGTGTACACCGAGGCCGAGCGAGTTCACGCGGGCGACCTCTTCGAGTTGCTCCGCGAGGCGGCGCTCATCCAATCCATTGGCCACGGTCAGCCGCTGCGAGTGGTCGGTGATGGCGATGTACGACCAGCCCAGCGCGGCGGCTTGCCGGGCCATCGCCTCCACGGAGAGCGTGCCATCGGACCAGGTGGTGTGGTTATGCAGATCGCCGCGCAGGTCGCGTTCCTCGATCAACTCCGGCAAGCGACCCGCCTCCGCCGCTTCAACCTCGCCGGCATCCTCGCGCAACTCCGGAGGGATCCAGGGCAACCCCAGGGCGGCGAACACGCCTTCTTCATCGGCCCCGGCTACCGGAGCCTCCTCCCGGAACACCCCGTATTCATTCAGCTTGAGTCCCTGCTGCTGGGCCCGGCGGCGCAGGGCGATGTTGTGGGCCTGGCTCCCGGTGAAATAATGCAGGGCGGCACCGTAACTCGCCGCAGGAACCAGCCGGAGGTCGGCTTGGATGCCACGGTCGAACAACACACTTCCTTTTGTTTCGCCATGCGCCAGTACACGGGCGATCCCGGGCTGTGTGGTGAACGCCGTCATCACCGCCGCCGGGTTGTCGGCGACGACCAGCAGGTCCAGATCACCCACGGTGTCGCGGCCACGCCGGAAACTGCCGGCCGGTGTCACCTGCTTCACCCCCGGCACGGCAGCGAGGGTCTCGATGATCCGCTGGACCACCGGTTCGGCGGTGGCGCGCAGATGGCGCACCGTCGTGTCGAGGCGTTTGGTCACGGCCTCCAGCAGCGACGCCTCCAGTTTCGCACCGAACCCGGGTAGCGTCTGGATCCGTCCCGCCCGGGCAGCCGCGGCCAGATCATCGAGCGTCGTTACCGCGCATTGGTCCAGCAGGGTGCGAATCCGTTTGGGGCCCAGGCCCGGAAGTTTCAGGAGGTCCGGCAGGGCGGGCGGAAACTCGGCGCGGATTTTCTCCAGGGCGGGCAGGGAGCCGGTTTCCACCATGGTGGCGATCTTCGCGGCGATTTCCTTGCCGATGCCGGATATTTCGGTCAAATCCCGTCCGGAGGCCAATTCCGCGGCCAACTCGGCCGGATGATCACCCAGCACCCGGGCCACAGTGCGGTAGGCCCGGATCTTGAATGGATTCTCGCCCTTGATCTCCAGCAGGTCCGCCAGCGCCTCGAACTGCCCCGCCATTTCCACATTGGTCATCGACACCATGCCCACACTCTACCGCGTTCATCCAAACGCCACAACGGCTTAACTGGTTCGTTCCCGTCAAACGGGCCGATCTTCCGGGCATAGGAACCGCCTTCCCCTCCGGCCCACCTTGACAGGAGCGCCCACCCGCCCTATTTTCCCCTACACATTGGTAATCCACCACTCACGGGTCAAAGGGATGTCGTATGGTTCAGTCTTCACAAAATAATTTGATCAAGATCACGCCGGTTGCCTTGCAGGAGCTGGTTAAACTCGAAGCCACGGGGGAAAGTTTCCTGCGCATCTCCGTCGTCCCCGGCGGCTGCTCGGGCATGACCTATTCGGCTTGCATCGACAACGTGTTGTCGGACAGCGACTCGGTGATCTTCGAGGAGGGTGGCCTGCGCGTGGTGGCCGATGCCGGCAGCTCGATGTTCCTCGACGGGTTGGAGATCGACTTCTCCGACGACCTGATCGCCTCCGGTTTCCGCTTCAAGAACCCGAAGGCCAAAAAGGGCTGCGGCTGCGGCTCCAGCTTCGCGGTTTGAGCCGGCCATGACCGTCAAACCCATCGAATTGCTCGGCGGCGAATCCGTCTATTGCATCAACCAGAGCCAACTGGCCAACGCCAAGCGGTTGGCCTTTGATGACCCGTCCACCGCTCCGAAGATCCAGGCGGAAATCGCCGACCTCGAGGAACGGCTTTCGCGGAACGAGCGCGCCTCGCTCGCCTTCGTCCTGATCGACCGCCTGCTGAAATCCTCGCCGCACACGTGATCATCCAGCCCCGTCCGTTCAACCTGCGCAAGACCATCACCGCCGGATCGGTGGTCCTGATCGCCCTGTATTTCTACTACCAGCGTCCGCCCCCGCTCCAATTCTGGAAAGTGTCCGGCGAAGCGTGGAGCTCGTATTCGGTGAAGTTCACCGATACGCAGATGGACCAGCCGGCGGTGGTGCAACTGAAAGCCGACATCGATGCGCTGCTCACCCGGATCAACAGCCAGATGTCCACCTACCAGCCGGACAGCGAGATCAGCCGGTTCAATGCCCTGTCCTCCACCGAGCCGATGCCGGTCTCGCCCGAGTTTGCCGAGGTAGTGCGTCGGGCCATCGCCCTGTGCGAAGAAACCGGAGGGGTGTTCACCCCCGGTCTCGACCGCTTGATCAATGCGTGGGGGTTCGGCCACCTCGGTCCGCGCCGCGAGCCGGATGCCCTGGAGCGCGCCACGGCGATGCGGCATGCCGGATGCGATGCGGTGGAAGTCACCGCGGAAGGCGCGTTGCGCAAGCTCGATCCCGACACCGCGCTGAATGTCAACGCCCTCGTCGAGGGGTGGGCCGTGGATGCCGTCGCCTCCCTGCTGGAACAACGAGGGGTCACCAATTATTTCGTCGAGATCGGCGGCG
>CALBHI010000331.1 GCA_937894535.1 uncultured Verrucomicrobiota bacterium | reverse complement strand
GGTGTAGTCGTTGACCAGGGCCATGTTGTTCGCGGCGGGGTTCCAGTTGTTGAACGTGCCGGCGAGGGTCATCGAGGTGTAGCTCGAGACAAACGCATTGGGCACGGTCGGATCGGTGCCATTCTGGTACTCGCTGAGGTTTGAGCGGCCATCGCCGTCGAGGTCGGTGGCGGCGTCGGCGGCGTAAATCGGATTCAGGCCGTACTGGATTTCCCAGGCGTCGGGCATGCCGTCGTTGTCATCGTCGGTGTCGCACAGGTCACCCGCACCGTCGCCGTCAAAGTCCGCCTGGCCGGGGTTCGGCGTGTTCGGGCAATTGTCGATATGGTTGGCGATACCGTCGTTGTCGGAATCGTTGTCGCAGGCGTCGCCGATGCCATCGTTGTCGGCATCAGCCTGATTGGCATTGGCCACGGTCGGGCAGTTGTCGCAGGCATTGCCCTTGCCGTCACCGTCGGTGTCGGCCTGGTCGGCGTTCGGGGTGGTCGGGCAGTTGTCGTTCGTGTCAAAGATGCCATCGCCGTCGGTATCGATGGTGTTGACGAAGCTGATTACCACGTCCTTCGCGGCGGCGTTGTCGGGGACCTTCACGATGACCGTGCGCTTGGCGGCATCGTAGCTGTAGCAGGTCGCCGCGGCGTGGGAGGCGTCGATCGGGAGCGCCGTGCCGTTCACGGTCACCGACACCGGGGCGTTCTGGTCGCGGACCTTCAGGAAGAAGTTGCGCGTGCCGGGGGTGTAGGTGCCTTGGCGGGCGGCAATCTTCACACCGAACGCGGTGCCCTGGTTGGTCGCTGAGAAGGTGGTCTGGGCAAAGGCGCCGGCGAGGAAGTTGAAGGTCTCGCCGTCGTCCTCGTGCAGGGTGAAGCTCGACCCGAAACCGGCCGGGGTCGGCCAGATGTTGATGTCGAGGAAGTCCGGCTGGAACTGGTAGACGTGGGTCATCGACGGACCGGTCGGCACGATTGCGCCGGCGCGGGCGTAAAGGGGCAGCGTGCCCAGCGGGGCGGCCTGGTTGGCCCAGGTGCCGCCGGCGTGTTTCGTGCCGGTGTAGTAGTTGTACCAGTCAGAACCGGCGGGCAGGTAGGTCCAGCGATCGCTCTTGCCCGGTTCATACACCGGCGAGACGAGGATCCAGTCGCCGAACATGAAATCGTTGTCGTTGCGGTAGTGGGTCTCCGGATCGTTCTGGAAATGCAGTACCGGCGGCGTGTTCATCGGGATGCCGTCCACCGTCGAGCGGTGGGCCAGGGTGTACATGTAGGGCATGAAGCGGTAGCGGTTTTTGATCACGTTGCGCATCAGGCCTTCGTGGTAGGCGCCGTAACGCCACGGCTCGCGTTCGTCGTTGCCCTTGATCGAGTGGCTGCGGAAGAACGGGGTCAGCGAGGCCCACTCGTGCCAGCGGGTGATCAGTTCGGCGGAGGGGTTGCCGACGAAACCGCCGACGTCGTGGCCGAAGTTCGCCTGGCCGGACATCATCACGCTGACACCGAGGCCGATGTTGTGGCGGCAGTGGTCCCACGAGGCGACGTTGTCACCGCTCCAGCCGAGGGCGTAGCGCTGGATGCCCGGATACCCGGCGCGGCTCAGCACGAACGGGCGTTTGCCGGGATACTTCTCAAGCAGCGCTTCGTAGGTCAGCGAGGTTTCGCGGATGTTGTAGACGTTCTTTTCATTCAGGTGGAAACGGCGGCTGTCCCACTGGTTCGGGTACTTGCCGTCGAGGTAGTACTGGCCGTTGCGGGGAATCGCCTCGTTGTCGGCGGGTTCGTTCAGGTCGTTCCAGATGCCGGCCAGCGGATAGGCATTCAGGAAGCCGAGCAGCTTGCCCTTCCACCAGTTGCGGGCGGGGGTGCTGCTGAAGTCAAGCCACGAGACGTTGCCGAAATAGATCGGGGTGATCATCTGGACCAGGTTGTAGTCCTTGATGAAGTGGAACAGGCCGGCCGCCTGGTTCCATTTGCCGTCGCCGGTGGAGAGCCAGGGTTCGATCAGCGGGATCAACTTCACCCCGCGCTGGCCGGTGTAGTTGATCATGCCCGGCACGTTCGGGAAATTGCTGTTGAAGGTCAGCTGGTGGAGGGTGCCGTCCTGGTAATAGTCGTTGCGGTCGATGTCCATGTAGTCGAGATCGAGGTAGATGGCATCGAGCGGGATGTCGCGGTTGCGGAATTCCTGGGCCAGCCACTCCACCCAGCCCTGGTTGTTGTACGACCAGCGCGAGAGGTGGTAGCCGAATGCCCACTTGGGCAGCATGGTCGGGCGGCCGGTCACTTCCGTGTAGCGATCGACGACCTTGCGCATCTGGTGGTTCGCACCACCACCGAAGAAGAAGTAGTCGATCTGGCCATCGGCGGCCTCGAAGGAATAGCGGTCACCCCACTGGGTGCCGAGGCGGAAAATCGGACGGGCCGGATTGTTGAAGAAGATGCCGTAGGTGGTCGAGGGACGGCCCGGCTTTGCGCCCTGCACGCCGTACATGATCGGCATGGTCATGTACATCGGGGTCCAGAACTCCTGCCAGCTGAAGGTGTCGGCATTCCACATCTGGATGTCGCGGCCGCGGCGGTTCATCGGGCCGGGGTACTCGCCAAGGCCGAAGTAGGCCTCGCCGGCGGGCATCTCACGGATGTTCTTCAGCTTGAACTGGACCGGGAAGGCGTGCGTATAGCGGACATTGTTGTAGGACGGATCGCTGATCGGATCGTACAGCGTCTCGTACTCGATGCGGAAATCGCGCGAGAGGTAGAACCCCTGCTTCGATTTGAAGTGCACGAGCACGTTAGGACTCTTGACCACTTCGATATCCATCTCGGGCGTCGCGATCACATAGGTCGCGCCGAGGTCGGTAAAGGTCGCGGTGAAACCGGGGAACTGATCGAAGGGCTTGGCGATGGCCACATCCTCTTTCGGCCAGATGCCGTCCCAGTGGAAACGGACCCGCGCCACGTCCGGCGCATACGGAGCCACTTCCAACGCCCCGCCCGTGCTCAAGGTAAAGGTCACCTTCTTGTTGCCGTTCACCGGATTGGTCGTCACGGTGGCCGCCGTCACCGAACCCGCCGCCTGAATGGCCGCATGTGCCCATTGACCCATCAACAAGGCCAGACCAACCAACCCGATTTTCCATGTAGTACGTATGATGTTCATGTCGTATCTCCACCATCCTGTCGATCAACCACCCGGATGAACCACGCTCCAGTCACCCGCCAGAACACCGGTTCCTCCGTATGGAGGGGTAGACGATAGGGAAACACCTCACCTTGTAAAGCGTTTTAATGATTTTCTTGCCCTTCGTAGCCTTCTTAAGGGCAAACCGATGCCTTTTATACAAAAACAGATGGCCACTAACTATTTACCATGAATGCTTTACAATAAATTGTGAGCGCGTTATCAGAAACAGGTAAAGCGCATGAATTTTTTGTGAGAGTAAGGAATTTTCCGGACAAAAGGGCCCGCTATGCGAAAACGTTCTACCTTTTTCTGCCCCGGAAACAAATTGGGTTGGCCGCAGGCAGGATCGCTGCGTAGGATGCGGGCATGCATGCATCGAAAACCTTGGTGATGGGTGGTCTGGCCGTCGTGGTGTTGGCGGTGCTCGTCTTGGTGATGATGCGGTGGCGTGGCAACGATGCAGCGCCTGGCCTGACCCGTCCAGAAGCAGGGGCGTCGCCAGCCGCGACCACGCCTCCGGAAGCCGCCGACGGCCTCGCCGGCGAGCCACCGAGGATCGAGGCGGCCATTCCGGCCGTGCTAGAGGCGGACGGGATCAGCGAGGCGGACCTGACACCGTTCCTGCGTTCGGAGATCGCCACGAAATGGCAGGAAGAGCTGGGCTATACGATGGCTCAACTGCTGGAGGCGCAGCAGAAAATCCGCGCCCAGCGCTACCCGGAGGAAACGGTGAATGATCCGGGAACGATCATGCGACACCTGCCACCCCGCCATCAGGGACAGGTTTCGATCCAGTCGGTGCGGGTGGACGAGGTGGTGCGGGCCGGCCAGCCGATCCGGTTTTCCCTCGAAGGCACCGCCCCCTCCCCCAGCTTCAGGTTTACGCGCTTCGACATCAGCGTGCAGCCGCCGGTGGTGCGAATCCGGGCGCGCGGGCATGCCGACGGGGAAACCGAAAGCGGTGCAGGCGGAACGCTGCGGCTGGAGGGGTCCATCGATCCGCTGCCGCCGGGCGACTACCGGATCGAAATCCCCGAGCTGGGGCCGCTGGGGATCTTCCCGTTCCGCGTGAACGAATAACGCGCCGCGGCGTCAGTGCGCGGAAAACTTGTATTCGTCGATCAGGCGCTTTTCGCCCTCGGTTGATCCGGTAATGCGGGCCACCACCTCGACATAGGTCTGGATGGTGTTGGTCTTCAGCTTGTGCCGCAGCAGGTCATCGACCTGGAACACGCCGGCCGAATTGCCCATGTTGACCGTGATGCGCACCGGGAGCTTTTCGCCCTTTTCAATCTTCACGCTGTCGATCGCACGCGCCGACACCGAATGGATGTTGACCTGCCCCTGCTGGAACGGGATGCGCGAGCGCCCCTCTGACATGTCGGTCGCATCGGCCAATTTGACCGCGCCGGCCTCGATGGTCAGGCACCGTTCGTCCGCATCATGGGCGATAATCGCATGCAGCACCTCGGCCACCATGATGGTCAGTTGCGGCTCCTGGTAGATGTGGCCAAGCAATTGCCGGGCCTTCGGATACGCCAGCCACAGGCTGTACCGCTCGTGCTGGTCGCGGTGAACGCTGATGCCCAGATCGTGCATCGCCGCCGCCGTCACCACCACCAGTTCGCCGTCCTCGGCGGTGAGGCCGTAGTTCTTCACCACGCTGGGCGTGACCCCGCCCTCAACCAGCAACCGGTAGATGCGCAGGGCCGAGTTTGCGACAATACGGATATGGATTTCCCCGTGGTCGCTGATGCCGCAACGATCAACGGCATTCATGTTCGCGCATTTCCACAACTGGTTCAGCTCCGCATCGGCTTGAATCAGATCGACGAGTTGCTTTAGTTTGACGTTGTCCTTGACCGGTATGTTGAAGCTCATGCGGGAAGGATGAAATGGCCGGACGGCCTTGTAAACGCTAATATTGCAAAATCCCTTCCTCCATGAACACCGACATCGAATTTCCCTGCCCCATCTGTGCCCAGATGAACCTGTTGCCGGTTGATGCCTCGGGCGGTCGCCGCCAGTCCTTCACCACGGATTGCGAGGTGTGCTGCCGGCCGATCCGGATCACGCTGTTCCTTGACGATGACGGAACTCCGATGGTAGATGCAGAAGCTGAATCCATGGATTAACCGCACCCCGCCGATGAACCTTCGACCCGCCAAGCAATCCGCCCGCCCCCTGCTCCTGTTAGCCGTCTTGTTGACCGCAGCCGGCCTGGCCTGGGCCCAAACGACCTACACGGTGAAGCCGGGCGACACCCTGGACGGAATCGGGAAACAATTCGGCGTCGCCCCGGCGGCGATCGCCCAATTGAACGGCCTCGACAACCCGAACCGCATCGCGCCGGGCATGACCCTGAAACTCCCGCCGAACCCGAACGCACCGATCGCCTACACGGTGAAGCCGGGCGACACCCTCGGATCGATCGCCGTCGCGCACAACACCACCGCGGCCGCGCTGGGCCTGCACAACAAGATCGACGACCCCAAAACGTTGCGCGCCGGCCAGGTCCTGCAGATCCCCCGCGAATCCCCCGCCGCCCGCGAAGCCGCAGAAGAATCCCATCCGCTGCCCGCCAACATGAAGCGGCTCCTCGATGCGATGCCCGTCACCAAGGGCAAATGGAAATTCATCGTCATCCACCACAGCGCTTCGAAAAACGGGTCGCTTCAAGGCATGGACATGTACCACCGCCAGAAACGCAGGATGGAGAACGGGTTGGCCTACCATTTCGTTATCGGCAACGGCAACGGCATGCCGGACGGCAAGATCGACATCGGCAACCGCTGGAAACGCCAAATCAAAGGCGGGCACCTGGCCAGCGATGACCTGAACGCGGTGAGCATCGGCATCTGCCTCGTCGGCAATTTCGAGGTCGACCGGCCAACCGCCGCCCAGATGAAAAACCTCTACGCCCTGGTGTCCTACCTGAGCCGCCGCTGCAACATCCCCAAAAGTGCGGTCCGCACCCACAAGCAGATCAACACCAAGCCGACCGCCTGCCCCGGCAAACGGTTTCCCACGGAAACCATGATCAACAACCTGTAGGTCCCGCCGGGGAATCGACCCGAATTCCGCACTTGCACGGCAGCGTCCGGTTGGCGTACCATGCCGCCTCGCAACGATCCCCCTGTGCTCGGGTGGTGAAATGGCAGACACGCTAGCTTGAGGGGCTAGTGGCCGCAAGGCTGTGCAGGTTCAAGTCCTGTCCCGAGCACCAATTCCCCTCCTTTGCCCTCGCCCGTCGCCGCCGCGCGTCAGGATGCCGGCGCGTCGGCCGGTCCGGCCTCCGCTTCCGTAACCGCCTCGGCGGACGGTTCGTCGTCGGCTTCGACCGGAGTGGCCGAGACCAGCTTGTCGCCGTCATCCAGGTTGATAACCCGGACGCCCTGGGTGTTGCGGCTGATCGTGCGGAGGTCGTCCACGGCAAAACGGATCATCACCCCGTTGGAGGTGATCATCATCAACGCCTCGCCGTCGTGCACGGTGTGGGCCCCGACGACCAGCCCGTTGCGGTCGGAGGTCTTCATGGTGATGACCCCCTTGCCGCCGCGGTTCTGCGCCGGGTACTCGTCAAACGTGGTGCGTTTGCCGTAGCCGTTTTCACTGACGCACAGCAGGGTGCCCCCGGGTTCGACGACCTCGATGCTCTCCACGGCGTCATTCTCCTTACCGAGGGAAATGCCGCGCACCCCCATGGTGTCGCGCCCCTGGTCGCGGAGCTGGTTTTCGTGGAAGCGGATGCTCATGCCCTGGCGGGTGATCAGCATGATCTCGTTGTCCCCGCCCGTCTGGCGCACCCCGATCAGGCGGTCACCGTCCTCGATGGCGATGGCGATGATGCCCCCCGCGCGCGGATTGCCGTAGGCCGACAGGTTGGTCTTCTTGACCGTGCCGTTCGCGGTGGCGAAGACGAGGTACTGGTTGTCCGGGAATTCGCGGACGCGCAGGAACGCCGCGACCTTCTCGCCTTCCTGCACTTCCAACAGGTTGACGATGGCCTTGCCGCGCGACGTGCGGCTGCCTTCGGGGATCTCGTATACCTTCTTCCAGTGGACGCGGCCGAAGGACGTAAAGAAAAGCATGTAGTCGTGGGTCGAGGCACCGAACACCTGCTCGACGAAATCCTCGTCCTTGGTGTCCATGCCGGCCACGCCCTTGCCGCCGCGTTTCTGCTCGCGGAAGGCATCCATCGGCACGCGCTTGATGTAGCCGCCATGGCTGAGGGTGATCACGCAACCCTTGTCGGCGATGAGATCCTCCATGTTGATCTCGCCCTCGTCGGGCACAATCTCGGTGCGGCGCTCGTCGGCGTAGGCCTTGCGGATCTCCTGCAGGTCGTCCTTGATCACGCCGAAAATCTTCGCCGGGTGGGCGAGCAGGTCGCGCAGGTACTCGATCAGCGCCATGACCTCGCGGTACTCGGCCTCGATCTTGTCGCGCTCCAGGCCGGTCAACTGGTAGAGGCGCATCTCGAGGATCGCGTTCGACTGGATCTCCGACAGGCCGAAGCGGCGCATCAACTCGGCACGGGCGGCGGCGCGGTCGCGCGACTCGCGGATGATGCGGACCACTTCGTCCATGTTGTCGATCGCGATGCGCAGGCCCTCGAGGATGTGGGCGCGGGCCAGCGCCTTGTCGAGGTCGAACTTGGTGCGGCGGGTCACCACCTCGAACCGGTGGTTGATGAAGCACTGCAGCAGCTCCTTCAGGTTCATCACCTTCGGGCGGCTGTGGTCGATGGCCAGCATGATCGCGCCGAAGGTGACCTCCATCTGGGTCTGGCGGTACAGGTTGTTGAGCATGACCTTGCCCATCACGCCCTTCTTCAGCTCGATGACCACGCGGATGCCGTCCTTGTCGGATTCGTCGCGGATGTCGGAGATGCCCTCGAGCTTCTTGTCGCGCACCAGCTCGGCCATCTTTTCGATCAGCGTCGACTTGTTCACCGCGTAGGGGATCTCGGTGATGATGATCTGCTCGCGGCCGGACTTTGCGTCCTCCTCGATCACCGCCCGCCCGCGCACCTTCAACAGGCCGCGGCCGGTCTCGTACATGTCGCGGATCGGGTTGACGCCGCAGATGATGCCGGCGGTCGGGAAGTCCGGACCCTTGATGAATTGCGCCAGCTCGGTCACGGTCGCCTTCGGGTGGTCGATCAGGTGGATCGTGCCGTCCACCACCTCGCCGAGGTTGTGGGGCGGGATGTTGGTGGCCATGCCGACCGCGATGCCGGTGCTGCCGTTGATCAGCAGGTTCGGGACGCGGGCGGGGAGCACGGTCGGCTCCTGCAGCGTGCCGTCGAAGTTCTCCTGCATGTCGACGGTGTTCTTCTCGATATCGGCGAGCATGTCCTCGGCCAGGCGCTCGAGTTTGCACTCGGTGTACCGGTAGGCGGCGGGCGGATCGCCGTCGATGCTGCCGAAGTTGCCCTGCCCGTGGATCAACGGGCTGCGCATCGAGAAGTCCTGGGCCATGCGGACCAGGGTGTCGTACACCGCACTGTCGCCGTGCGGATGGTAGTTACCGATGACTTCGCCGACGACCTTCGCGCATTTCACGAAGGACTTCGCGTGGGTCCAGCCGCGTTCGCGCATGGCGAAGAGGATACGCCGGTTGCCCGGCTTCAGGCCATCGCGCGCGTCAGGAAGGGCGCGGCCGATGATCACGGACATCGAATAGTCGATGTACGCGCGCTGCATTTCCTCTTCGATGTTGATGTTGTCAATGCGGTCTGTGGTCACACGTGCCTCTTTGTCGTAATCGTATTCGTCATCGTAATCTTAATCCCGGCTCGGCGGGAGCCTCGCCCTCCCAAGGGCCGGCTTTCATCCATCAACCATCAACCATTCACCATTTCCTAGATATCCAGGTTCGTCACATTCAACGCATTCCGCTCGATGAAGGCGCGCCGCGGCTCGACCTCGTCGCCCATCAGCACGGTGAAGATCTCGTCCGCCTTCACCGCATCCTCGAGCATCACCTTCAGCAGGCGCCGGTTCTCCTTGTTCAGCGTGGTTTCCCACAACTGCGCCGGGTTCATTTCACCCAACCCTTTGTACCGCTGGATGTCCACACCCTTGCGGCCAGGCACCCGCACCTTGTCGAGCAGGTCAAACAGGGAAAACACCTCGAGTTTCTTGTCATCGCCACTCAGCAGCCAGGCGATCGGCTTCTCCGACGCGATCAGGTCGGCGGCCGAGAAGCCGTTCTCCCCGATCACCGCGACCAGGCGCGCGATGGCCGCGCTGGCGTAGATCTCGGTCCAGCGAATGCCGGCCTGGCCTTCGTGTCCCGCGCCGTCGTTGACGATCTGCGCCCCGGAAGCCTGTTCGGCCTCCTGGCAAAACGCCCGCAATTCCGGCTCGGAATACACGTAGCGCACCGTTTCATGTTCGCCATCCGACACCACCACCCGGTATTGGGGAAGCAACCCGTCGGCATGGCGGTGGCGAATGTACTCCTCGAACGGGATCTGCTTGCGGGACAACCGGTCGGCGTGCTGCTCCAGCTCGACCAGCTTCTCCAACACCAGCTTCAGCGCCGGTCCACCCAGCCGCTCGGCATCACCCTCATCCACGACCCGCGTGTCATCCACGGCCAGATCGATCAGCATCCGGTTCAACGCCGCCTCGTTTTCGATGTACTCCTCGCGTTTGCCGCGTTTGATGCGGAACAGCGGGGGCTGGGCGATGTAGATGTAGCCGCGTTCGATCAGCGCCGGCATCTTGCGGTAAAAAAAGGTCAGCAGCAGCGTGCGGATGTGCGAGCCGTCGACGTCCGCATCGGTCATGATGATGATCCGGTGGTAGCGCAGCTTGTCGATGTTGAAATCGTCGCGCCCGAACCCTGCGCCCAGCGCGGTGATCAACGTCCGGATTTCATTGTTGTTCAGCATCTTGTCGTCGCGCGCCTTCTCGACGTTCAGCACCTTGCCGCGCAACGGCAGGATCGCCTGGTACGTCCGGTCGCGTCCCTGCTTGGCCGAACCGCCGGCCGAATCGCCCTCGACGATGAACAGTTCGCACTTCGCCGGATCGCGCTCCGAACAGTCGGCCAGTTTGCCGGGAAGTCCGCCGCCCTCCAACGCGCCCTTGCGCCGGGTCAGTTCACGCGCCTTGCGGGCCGCCTCGCGGGCCCGTGCCGCGAGCACGCCCTTCTCGATGATCTTGCGGGCGACGGAGGGATTCTCCTCGAAGAACGTGCCCAACTCCTCGTTCACGATCGAGGCCACAATGCCCTCGACCTCGCTGTTGCCGAGCTTCGTCTTGGTCTGCCCCTCAAACTGAGGGTCAGGCACCTTCACGCTCACCACCGCGGTCAGGCCCTCGCGGATGTCCTCGCCGGTCATCGCGTCGGAATCGTCCTTCAGCAGCTTGTTCGCCTTGCCGTACTGGTTCACCGTGCGGGTCAACGCCGAACGGAACCCGCTCAGGTGCGTGCCGCCCTCGATGGTATTGATGTTGTTGGTGTACGAAAACAGGCTCTCGTTGTAGGCATCGCTGTACTGCATCGCGATCTCGACCTGGATGTTGTCGCGCTCCTTCTCGAACACGATCACATCGGGATGCAGCGGCTGCTTGTTCTTGTTCAGCAGCTTCACGAACTCGGCGATGCCACCCTCGTACTTGAACATCTCCTCGCGCGACGTCGCCTCCTGGCGCAAGGTCACCTGGATGCCCTTGTTCAGGAAGGCCAGCTCGCGCAACCGGTTGGCCAGGGTGTCCCAGTTGAACTCGGTGGTGGAAAAAATCGTCGCGTCGGGAAAGAACGTCACCTTCGTACCACGGCCGGTCGTGCTGCCGATCTTCTCCAGCGTGGTCACCGGATTGCCGCGGGCATACCGTTGGTGGTAGACAAACCCGTCGCGCCGGACCTCCACCTCCAGCCACTCGCTCAACGCGTTCACACACGAGACGCCGACGCCGTGCAGGCCACCCGACACCTTGTACGACGAATGGTCGAACTTGCCGCCGGCATGCAATACCGTTAGCACCACCTCGACCGCCGGACGCCCCTCCTGCGGATGGATATCCACCGGGATGCCACGGCCATCGTCGTTCACCGACACCGAGCCGTCGGCGTTCATGGTGACATCGATGTTCCGGCAGTAGCCGGCCAAGGCCTCGTCCACGCTGTTGTCCACCACTTCGTACACCAGATGGTGCAACCCGCGCACCCCGGTATCGCCGATGTACATGGCCGGCCGCTTGCGCACCGCCTCCAGTCCCGCCAGGACCGTGATGTTCCCGGCTCCATAACTACCGCCGGACTGATCTACAACCCCTTGCGCTCCAACCTCTTGCGGATTTTTCGACCCGCTGCCTGCGCCCTGTGTGTCACCGCCGGAAATTCGTTCGTTCAACGCATTACCCCTGATCGTGGTTTCTATCGATGTGAAGACGATAGGATATAGCGAAAATCGGGAAAAAACGCAACGCAGCAAACGGGTTGGAACGAGGTTTTTTTCGGCGGAAAATGACGGTGGAGCCGGGTGGGAATCGTCCCGGCCCGCCACGGTTCAGGACGTGCGACCTCAACCGCTCCAGAACCAGTAGGCCCCGGCCTCGATCACGTACCATCCGAGCAGGGCATTGGTGATGGCGTGGGCCAGCGCCACGGCCCAGATATCACGGGTTTTGATGTACATCCACCCATAGGCCACGCCGGCCATGAATCCACCCAGCCACTCCTTGTGTTCCACGGCAAAAACCGCCGCCACGCCGAAAAAGGCATACCGCTCGAACGTGCCGGCATCCACCTTGAGGAAATTCCGCCCGAGCATCCACCGGTACAACCACCCGCGCCAGAAAAACTCCTCGATCACCCCGATCACCAGCGCCGACCCGGCGATCCGCACCAGCGTCAACGGCCATCCGGTCGCCTCCGGCGTGTAGCCCAGCCCGATGTCCGGCTCGCGCAGCTCCCCCCACGGCAGGATCCCGTAGCGCACATAGACATCGTGCAAGACCGGCATGTGCTCACGCACCCAGTGCGACTCCCCGACGATCCACACCCAACACACCCCGACCCCGACGGCCACGGCCAGCGGGATGTTCCGGATCTGGAGGCGCGGATACCACTGCCACGGCCGCAACCAGACAAAGAGGCCCAGGCACACCGCACTGCGCACCGCGTATTTCCAACCGTCCGGATCGCCCATCACATAGGCGATGAACAACCACGCCACAAACGGCACCACGTGCGCCAACGTCGGCTTCTCCACCGACTCCTCCACCGCCACCTGTTTGTCCTGCTCCATGACCGATGAAAGTAAACCAAGCCCGCCAAAGCGCAACGGCAAACCAACCCGCAAAAGGGGTCAGACCGATAATTTTCTCATCGCCCGTTTTCGCGCCTCCCGGCCGGCATGTATCCGTCCGGACAATGGCGCCTCGGCGAGCAACGCTTTTGGTGCGACAAGCGCACCCACCCCCTCTATACTCCGGTGCGATGCAACCGACCCCGATCCTTACCGCACCGTCCGCCCCGGCCTGGCTGGAGGCCACGCGACGCCCGTTCCACGCCGACCTCTACGCCTTCTACAGCAGCCTGCTCGGCGGCATCGTCACCGATCCGCTCTACATGCACGTCCCGATCGATGACCACCTGGTGCACCGCGGTGACGGGGTCTTCGAGACCATCAAAACCGTGGACGGTCGTATCTACTGCCTCAACGAACACCTCGACCGCCTGTACCTCTCGGCCCGCAGCATCGACCTCGCCCCGCCGGTGGATCCGACCACCCTGCGCACCCTGCTCCTCGACACCATCCGCGCGTCCGGCCGCCGCGACCACCTCGTCCGCGTGATCCTCTCCCGCGGCACCGGCAGCATGGGCATCAACCCCTACGACTGCCCCGCCGCGCACCTCTACATCCTC